>JAFZMK010000193.1 GCA_017553285.1 Rhodocyclaceae bacterium | reverse complement strand
CCGAGGTCATCAAAATCCTGCTGGACGCAGGCGCAGACATCAACGCCGCGCAGAAAGACGGCTGGACGCCGCTGATGTTTGCAGCCAAGTATTGCGATACGTCCGTCGTCGACCGCCTGCTGGTGCGTGGCGCAAACGTCAATGCCGTCAACAAAAGGGGATGGACGGCGCTCATGCATGGTGTAGAAAAGAAAAACGACTGGATGGTGAAACGCCTGCTGCGCGCCGGCGCAGACGCCAATGCCGTCCGCGCGGCGATTGTCCTTGCCCAGCAGCAGGGTGAAACCGAGATTGTCACCCTCTTGTTGCAAGCGTATCCGGGCGGAGTCTCGGGCGATGCCAGAACCTGGCTCATTGACGCAGTGAAAAACGACCCTCCTGTGATTGCGGAATATTTGATTCATCAGGATGCGGACGTCCATTTTCGGGATCAGGCCGGGCGCACGGCGCTTATGTACGCGGCGCAACGAGGGGAAACATCCCTTGTGTCGCGTTTGTTGCGCGCCGGTGCCGAGATGGATGTTGCTGACCACGACGGCTGGACGCCGCTGATGATTGCCGTTTGCAACGGGCATCCGGGAGCGGTTCGTCTGTTGTTGCAGGCAGGCGCGGAAATCAACATACACAATGCACACGGGCAGACGCCGTTTATGCTTGCTGTCCAAGGCAGCCGCTACACCGGTGGGTATGTAGAGATTGTGCGCCTGCTGCTGGATGCCGGTGCGGATATTGAAGCGCGCGACAAAAAGGGATGGACTGCATTGATGCAGGCGGTATATGGCGCCTGGCACGGGCCGGAGGACAATATTATCGAGATATTGCTGCGCGCAGGCGCGCAAGTGAATGTCTGCAATAACAAGGGCGTCACGCCGCTGATGATCGCCGCCCAACGCCACTTTGGGAACAATGCGTTTGCGCGTTTGCTGGCAGCGGGTGCCGACGTGAATGCGCGCAGCAAAAAAGGCTGGACGCCGCTGATGGTTGCGGCACTCTATGGCAGCACCAGCGCCGTGCAGCAGTTGCTTGCTGCGGGCGCGCATTGCAATGTCGCGGCCAACAATGGGTACACCCCGCTCATGGCGGCAGCCAGCAAAGGTCGCATCGAAATAGTGCGCGCCCTGCTCGCGGCGGGGGAAAGCGTCGATGCGCTCGATCACGCCGGGCAAACCGCGCTGATGCACGCCGCGCGCGCAGGGCATACGGACAGCATGAAACTGCTGCTGGATGCCGGAGCCAACGTCCATGTGTTTGCCGCACAAGGGCAAACAGCGCTCATGCTTGCCGCCTGGCAGCAGCATGTACATGCCGTGCACCTGCTGCTGGAATATGGCGCGGATGCCCGCGCCGCAGACCTTGCGGGGCAAACCGCGCTGCAATGGCTGGAAAAAGGCTTGCAAACCGTGATACAGCGCAAAGGCGCGGCGGCACGTGGCCGCCCTGCGGAATTTCTGCGCTGCGGGGAAATTGCCGCGCTGCTGGATGCTGCGGGCGAGCCTGATGGTCTCTCTGCAAACCGGGTGAAGGAGATTTTTGACGCCGCCTTGCTGACCACTGCGCGCAAGGGCTACGTGGGCGATGCAAAGTGTCTGATTGCGGCGGGCGCCGATGTCCATGCCGTCAATCGCAAAGGCAAAAGCGTGCTCATGGTCGCCGCCATGCACGGCAAAACACGGCTCACCCGCCTACTGCTGGACGCAGGCGCTGCCGTGAATGCCGCAGAGCAGCACGGCTGGACAGCGCTGATGCTGGCCGCCCGCCATGGTCATCCTGACTGCATCCGCGAACTGGTGCAGGCGGGCGCCTCTCTCCATGCCGCAGACCATGACGGCTGGACGGCGCTGCATATCGCCGTGCGCGCAAACCGCACCGGTGCGGTGAGTGCCCTGTTACGGGCGGGTGCCGACATCGACCTCTGCGGCAGAAAATACCTGGAAACCCCTCTCACCCTCGCCACACGCTGCGGACATGCGCGCATGGTGCGCTATTTGCTGCGCGCCGGTGCCAATGTCCACGCCCCCGGCAACAAACGCCGCACCGCGCTCATTTGCGCCGCCCTGCACGGTCGCGCAGATATTGCCCGTCTGCTGCTGGACGCAGGCGCGAATCCAGATGCCCGCGACAAATACGGGAAAACCGTCCCTTTATCGCTGTTGAAAAAGGCAAGCAATGACTTTGGAAAAGACGGGGAGGATGAACATGACAACTGAGCAAAGCAACGTGCCCATCCTGACCATATTGCCGGAATGGGGCGGGCCATTTTTGTGGATACAGCGCGAGCCGGATGCTTTCGGCGTCGGTCCCTGTCTGTGTGATAGCAGAGAGTGGGATGAAATGCTGCCGCTTTCCGAGGGGCTATTGCAAAAGTTCGCGGACTGGTGGACAGAATGGGCAGATGTGTTTGATAGCAGCCACTACCCCGATCCGCCCGATGAATTGGTTGCCGATTGGGACTGGCTTGCCTTTCACGCGCGCGGGCTGCAATTGGCGCGCTGGTTGAAAGAAGAAGTCGGGGCGGCGTATCGCGTTGTTTATATAAAAACCCATGATGACCCCAACCGTGAATGGGAAAGGCGTATGGAAATTCTTGCTGATGGCTCCGGGGTAACGCTTCCGACGTTTCCCTTGCCGCCGGGCAGGAAAAAACCGCTGCGTTTCTGCGCGCGCATCATCTCTGGCGGGCAGACGGGGGCAGACCGCGCGGCGCTGGACTTTGCCATTCGCAAGCGTTATCCGCACGGCGGTTTTGCGCCGCACGGGCGCGTGGCGGAAGACGGGCGCATTGCGTGGAAATATCAACTCTGCGAGCTGCCCGAAGGCGAAGGCTATCGCCAGCGCACGCGCCGCAACGTGCAAGAAACTGACGGCACGCTGATTGTGAATATCGGCGCGCTGGAAGGCGGCACGCTGGCAACGCAGAAATTCGCCCAAAAACTTGACCGCCCGCACCTGCTGGTGCAACTGGACAAAGAAACGGTTTCGGATGCCGCTGCGCGCGCGCTGGCGTGGCTGGATGCACACGCCATCCAGACGCTAAACGTCGCTGGCCCGCGCGAGAGTAAACGCCCCGGCATCTGGCGCCAGAGCGCAAAACTGCTGCTCGCCATGCACCGGCACCAGCGCACCGATGCATAGTTTGATCGGGCGCAGTTTGCAGAGGAGCACAAGAGATGAAGGACTAAAAACCCCGTGTATACGTTTTTCTGGAAAGATTGAGGCAGTGAAGTGTGTGCGGCAATCGCCCTGGTCTTTGCGGGTGCGGGAGAGGAACAAGGAGAACAGAAATCATGAATACGCTGACGGTACAATTTCCCTGGAATGAATGGTATGGATTCCCGGTGGCCGAGTTGCTGGTCGATGGCCGTCCGATGGCGGACTGGCTGGAAGATGACAATTACGGAATTCCGGTCTGGCTGCTGAAGCAAGGTTTGCCGCTGTGGTGGGGCGTGGAAGACGATTCGGATGAGGACGTGCGGGTGGTTACGGTTTGCTCTTGCGGAGAAGCTGGCTGCGGACATTCGCGCTGCCGCGTTCGCGTCGAGGGGAATACGGTGATTTTTGAGGATTTTGCCGGCGATGCGGCACGCACTGCGCCCGATGGGTTGCGTTTTGTGTTTCCCCGTGCGCAGTACGAATCGTGCTGCCAGACCATGCGCGAATACCATGCGCAATGTTGTATCGGCGGGCAGGACGATGCGTGAAAACGATGAGTTTCCGGTTGCGGACGACATTCGCGCCGAGATTGTGGCGCGGCTGGCTGCGCTGGAGGCGCAGCACGGCGTGCGCATTCTCTACGCCTGCGAGTCGGGCAGCCGGGGATGGGGGTTTGCTTCGCCGGATAGCGATTACGACGTTCGCTTTCTCTACGTGCATCCGCTGTCGTGGTATTTGCGGGTCGGCGCTTCGCCTGATGTGATTGAAATGCCCATTTCCGATGCGCTCGATCTGCACGGCTGGGAATTGCGCAAGGCGCTCGGGCTGCTGAAAAAAGGCAATGCTACGCTGATAGAGTGGCTGGATTCGCCAGTGGTATATCGGGCAGAGGCGGCTTTTCTGCGGGCGATGCAGGAAATCGCCCGGCAGACGCATCAGGTCGACCGCTCCTTTCATCATTACACGCACATGGCGCGCAAAAACTATCGCGGTTATTTGCGCGGCGATACGGTTCGCCTCAAAAAGTACCTGTATGTGCTGCGCCCGCTATTGGCTGCCCTGTGGATTGAACAGGGGAGAGGGCTGGTGCCGATGCGCTTTCAGACGCTGGTCGACGCATTGGTGACAGACGCCGCTTTGCGCGATGCAATTGCGCATCTGCTGGCATTCAAGCGCGCGGCAAAAGAATCCGGACGGAGTCAGCCGCTGCCGGTGCTCAACGCTTTTATTGAGCGCGAACTGACGCGGCTGGAATCGGCACCGCCGCCTGTGCCGCAGGATACAGATTTCACGGTGCTGGACAGGCTGTTGATGGAAACCGTGCTGCGCATGGATACCCCCGCCCCGCCTGTCACCGATACGAATAACGGCACCGCCGACGGGTAGGGCAAAAAACAGCCCGTTTGCGGGTGGGCGAAACGGGCTGTTGTTTTGGTGGTTGCGGCGGTGCCGGTCAGGCTGCGGGTGGGGTGGGGCGGGTTTCGACCTGTTGCAGCGGTTCATTGACGACGACCGGCGCGGGGCGCGGTTTGCGGCCCAGGCGCACGGGGGCTTCTTCGGCTGCCGGGGCGGGGGCGAGCTTGCTGCGGTCGGTTTCAATCAGCACCAGTCCGCTGGCGGCGAGATCGACTTCCTGCAGTTTTTTGGGCGCGCGGCGGGCGGGCGCTTTGGCTGCCGGGGCGGGGACTTCGGCGGCGGCGGCTTCGGCAGTCGGTGCCGGGGCGGCGGCGCTGGCTTTGGGCGCGCGGGCGGGCGCTTCGGG
>JAFZMK010000192.1 GCA_017553285.1 Rhodocyclaceae bacterium | reverse complement strand
TCAATCGTCGCGCCTGCCCAAATATCATCATGCACACCCGAGAGCGCATAGAGCAGGCGCGGCAGGCCGTCGAGGGTGATTAACAGCCGGTCAGCGTCGGTGCATTTTTCCGAGGAATGAACGGCGTCGACCGCATGTAGGTAGCGCACGGCGGCGATGATTTCAGAGACGCGCAAGGGGCCGGCGCGGCCTTGTCTGCCGAGTTGCGGGATGTGGATGCCGTAGACGTCGCGGAAATCGCGCTTGGGGGCAGAGGCGGCGCGGGAGGACAGTTTGTCCGTGTCCCCCTCGGCGATGCGGGCGCGGGGGGCGCGCGGGTTTTCGGAAACGGTTTTGGATGTCAGGCGGGTGCGGGTTTTTTTGGTCATTGTGGGTTCTCCGTGATGCCGTAAATTTCTTCACGCACGCGGCGCAGTGTTTCGGCGTCCAGGCCGCTGCCTGCGCGCGCTTTGTTTTCCATTTCCGCCAGCTTCGCGGCCACGGCCTCGGTGACTTGGCGCTGGTGACGTTTCAGCGCGATGCTGGCGCGGGTGAGCGTGGCGATGTTTTTTGCGGCGGTCGAGAGCAGGCCGACGCGCTCGGTGGGGTCGTCCGCCTCGGTCGCCTCTTGCAGGTTCACGATGGTCTCGAACAATTCCGACTGCACCAGCGCCATGACCGCCTCGCTGCGCACGTCCTTTTCGTCGCCGACCTGTTCCGAAATCAGCCGCGCGGCTTCGGTGCTGGCACGAATCGCGGCCAATCTCTGGTTGAGTTTTTGGCCGTAGCGCCCGAGCGCGGAGCGGCTGGGCAGGTCGTCGCGGTCGGGGAAGGCTTCGCGCAGCGCCGCGACAATGCCGTCCAGCGTGTTGGCAGGGTCCGCCAGCAGCCGTTCGATACTGGCGCGCACCTCGTCGGGCAGTTTTACGATGCTGGATTTATTTCCCATGCTGCGCCTCCGCTTCAAACGTCGGCGCTGCCGGATGCGGCGCGGGCGCGATGAATCGCGCCCCTACGGTTGCCGCGCAGCATGTAGGGGCGTGATTCATCACGCCCAGGGCGTGGGATGCGGCGCGGCGGCGGAAAACAATGTAATCCATCATCACGCTCCCCAGAATGTCTTGCTTGGCCGGGCGATGCCCGGCTCGCAGTCGATTGTGTATTCGGCCATGTCGATGCCGTAGCGGGTGAGCGAGCAACTCCAATCCCCGTCCGGACGGCGGGTAATCTGCACCAGTTCGCGCTTTTCGAGGTAGTCCAGTTCCGCGCACAGCTCCTGCCGGGATACGTCCGGATACTGGCTTTGCACCACGTCGAACACGGGGCGCAGGCTGTACGAGGTGGGGCGGGCGTTGTTGAGTACGAGCAGGATCAGCCAGCGCATTCCGGCGCGGCGTGCCTGGGCGATGGTGTCGTTATCCATTCTTCACACCTTTCAGCAGCAGGTTTTCAATCTTCACGGCGAGCGTGTCCATCTTGGCTTCGAGCAGCGATTGGCCGCGTATGTAATCCTCGCGGCGCACGTAGGACTTGGGCAGGTCGGCTTTCAGTTCGAGCAGTTCGCGCTCCACGTTGCGCCACTGCATCGCGTCCTTCTGGCGGTCTTCGGACATGCGGTCGAGCCGGTCGTGCAACCGCTTCATGCTCGCCATCTGCCGCGTTTCGACGGCAGAGAGAAACCAGCGCAGCGAGGCAATCAGCGCCCCCACGCCCGTGACCAGCAGACCGGCGCAGAAGACGACGAAATCCCAAACGTCGACGGTCATTGGAGTGCCCCCACGTTCGCGCCAGCCCCGCTTTGCGGGTCTGTCACTCTCTGCCCCCCGAGGGGGTCGCGCGCGCCTTTGGGCGGCCATGCGGCGCGCGATGCGTCACCCTCCGCGCGGTGCCATTCAATCAGGGCGTCGAGCCTGCGGGCGCATTCTGCGTATTGGCCTCCGGCGCGGGCTGCCCACTGACTGATGTCGGTATCGGTGGCAACTCTGGCGGCATCGGCTGCAACAGCGCCGCCGGCGGTCGCGGACACACGCAGGCCGGGGGCGTGGTCGAGCAGGCGCAGAGCGTTGCCGCGCAAACACTCACGGCCAGCAGTTTCACGTTGTAGCGCATCCTGTAATTCCTCCGTCTTCTGCCGGGCGGCTTCGCGCGCCTCGGCCAGCTCCGTAGTCAGACGATCCGCCCGCGCGCGGGCGGCCTCAAAGGCAATCAATTGCGCCCGCGCCGCATCGCGCGCGCGCACCGCTTCGGCTGCCTCGTCC
>JAFZMK010000191.1 GCA_017553285.1 Rhodocyclaceae bacterium | reverse complement strand
TTATTGCGGGGGGGGGGCGTAAACATGATGCTGCTCCTGTTGCGAGAAAAAGGAAGTACTGTAACCCATTGCAAAGAAAAGAAGTTGACCCAATGCAAACCCACGCAAAACACATCACACTTCCCCCCAAAAATTTCCCCCACACGCCACACCCTCGCTGCGTCCCCGCCTGCGGCGGCGCCACCTCCCTCCCAGAGGGAGGCTAACGTCAGGCCCCCTCTCCGAGGGGGCTGTCACGAAGTGACTGGGGGAGTGCGCGCGGCACGGACGGCGGCGAAAAACCGATGGTTGCGGCGGAAATGGCGCGGGCACGATGGATGCGCCGCAACGGGTAGGGGCAAATAATCATTTGCCCTCAAACGGTTACGACCGAACCACCGCACGGAATAAGGCGCAATGGCGGCGGCGACAGGATGCGCGCCCTCCCTCCGTCCCCGCCTTCGGCGGCGACACCTCCCTCGGGGAGGGAGGCTTATCTAGGCCCCCTCCCCGAGGGGGCTGTCACGAAGTGACTGGGGGAGTGCGGGCGGCGCAGCAGGCGGTGATAACGATGGACACGGCGCGGATGCGGCGCGGGGGCGTGGTGTGTATGATTTGCGCCCGCAAACTCGACAAATCGGGACGGAAAGACGATGAAAATGAGCTTTGAAATTGGCAACCCGCCGCCGCTCACCGAGGAGCAGAAAAAACGGTTAGCCGCTCTGGAAGAGATGCCTGATAGTGAAATAGACTTCACGGATATTCCGCCCATCACGGAGGAGCAATTCGCGCGATCCGTGCCGAATCCGTACTACCACCGCGCAAAAAAGCCCCGCTAACACTTCACACTTCACGGGTGCCGGTGTTCTGGGTTGGGTGGAGCTGCGCTGACGTGCCTAGTGGTTCTCAAACACGCCGGCGGCGTATATGGGCAGGTAGAGCACTTTGCCGTGCGGGGCGACGTTGCATTCGGCGAGTACGTAGGCTTCGTCTAGCTGGTAGTCTTTGACCGCCAGTGCGTTATCCATGGCGGCGTGGGTTTTGTAGCCGGTGCCGGATTTCACTTCAAAGGCCAGCACGGCGCCGTCGGCGCGCTGGGTGACGAGGTCCAGTTTGCCAATGCCTTTTTTGGTGAAATAGTGCAGGGGAAACCCGTGCGCGACGAGTTCCTGGGCGACGAAGTTTTCATAGACGCCGCCCAGCGATGCCTTCGCCCGTCCGTCGAGAATGGCGGCGGCGTCGCGTTTGAGGAAGGAGCCGGTGAGCAGGCCGACATCGCTGGAAAAGAGCTTCAATAATTTGCGCTGGCTGTTGCATACCAGCGGGTAGGCGGGCTGCGAGACGTTGTAGGCGGGCAGCGCGACGCCGGCGGCGGCCAGCCAGAGGAAGTCGTCGGCCACTTGTTCGTAGCGTTTGACGTTGGCAATGTCCGAGAGGTTGAAGCGGCGGTTTTGTTTGGAGAGTTCGGCGGGAATCAGATCGAAGATGTTGCGGATGAGCAGGCGGCGGGCGACGGGGGCGTATTTGGTGATGTCGATGCCGTATTGCCTGCGGATGTTGGCTTGCGCGGTGCGCGGGGCGTCGATGCCGTTCGTTTCGCGGTAGGCATTGACGGCATCGGGCATGCCGCCAATCAGCAAATAACGGTGAAACAGTTGCAGCATCCGGGCGTGAAGATGGTCGGGAACGGGCTGGCGGGCGGCAAGCGCGCGGCGAATTTCGTCCCATGCCGTCTCGGACAGACCGCACGCCCAGGTGAATTCCTCAAAATCCAGCGGGAACATCTGCACTTCAGTGACATAGCCGACCGGAAACGAGCGGATGTTTTCCAGCAACACGCCAAGCAGCGAGCCGGAAAAGGCGTAGTCGTATTTGCCTTCGCGCACCAGATACTTGGCATAGGTGACGATTTCAGGGCAGGCCTGCACTTCGTCAAGAATGACCAGCGTCTGGCCGGGCACCAGCGGGGCACTGGCCATGACTTCGATGCGAAAGGCGAGGTCTTCGGCGCTGGTGGCTTGCGCGAACGAGGCGCAGGCTGCGGTGTTTTCGATGAGGTCGAAGCGAATGACGTGGGGGTAGGCGCTCCGCCCGAATGCTTCCAGCAGGGTGGATTTGCCGACCTGACGCGCGCCGGTAATCAGCAGGGCGTGATTTTCTGCCCGCTGCTTCCAGGCGGTGAGTTTTGCGAAGGCTTTGCGTTTGAGCATGGCGGGGTGGTACATTCGTCAGAATTTCATGGCAACATGATACAGCATTCGTTTTAATTTCAAGAAGGTTGTTTTTTGCGCTCGTCATAATTTTGTGCGGGCTGTTTTACGCACTCGTCAGAATTTCATCGGCACGCAGCGCTTGCAAAAGCGCAGGGCGCTGCTTAGCATGGCCTTCCCCCGTCGCCCGAGAACTCACTCACCATGTCTGCCCACGACCCGGATGCGATTCGCATTGAAGGCGCTTGCGTTCATAACCTGCGTGATTTGACGCTGGAAATTCCGCGCAACCGCATGACGGTGGTCACGGGGGTTTCCGGCGCGGGGAAGTCTTCGCTGGTCTTTGACACGCTCTATGCCGAGGGGCAGCGGCGCTATGTGGAAACCTTCTCGCCCTACGCGCGGCAGTTTCTGGAACGCATGGACAAGCCCGACGTGCGCCGCATCGAAAACGTGCCGCCTGCGATTGCCATCGGGCAGGCGAACGGCATCAAGACTTCGCGCTCGACGGTGGGCACGCTGACCGGGCTGGCCGACCATCTGAAACTGCTCTACGCACGCGCCGCGACGCTGTATTGCCCGCAGTGCGGGGATGCCGTGCGCCCGGATACGCCGGAGCGCATTGCGCAGTTTTTGCGCGCACAGGCGGATTGGCAGCAGGCGCGCTGTATGGTGACGTTTGCCTTTCGCGTGCCGCACACGCTGCCCGAAAACGAGGTGACGGCGCTGCTGGCGCAGCAGGGGTACACGCGCATTCATGCGCAGAGGCAGTGCGACGACGGGCAGCGCGAAATCGAAGTGGTGCAAGACCGTTTCCGGCTGGCGACGGTGGGCGAGGCGCGCTTGCAGGAGGCGTTGCAAGCGGCCTTTGCGCGCGGCCACGGGCGGCTGCGCGTGCGCGCGGTGTCGGACGAGGGGCGCGAAATACAGTGGCCGTTTTCTGCCGGGCTGCATTGCGCGCGGTGCGATACGCGCTTTGCCGCCGCCACGCCGGGGCTGTTTTCTTTCAATTCGCCGGTGGGCGCGTGCGAAACCTGCCGGGGTTTTGGCCGCGTGATTGGCGTGGATTTTGCGCTGGTCGCGCCCGATGAATCGAAAACGCTGGCGCAGGGCGTCATCAAGCCCTGGCAGGGCAAGTCGTTCCGCGAATGTCAGGACGACTTGATGAAGATGGCGAAAAAGTATGGCGTGCCCACGGACGTGCCGCTGCGCGAACTTTCGCCCGAACATCGCGCCTGGCTTTTTGAGGGCGATGCGACGTGGGTGAGCTGGCAAAAATCGTGGCCGCGCAAGTGGTATGGCGTGCGCCACTTTTTCGATTGGTTGGAGAGCAAGGCGTACAAGATGCACATTCGCGTGCTGCTGTCGCGCTACCGCAGTTATACGGCGTGCCCGGCGTGCCACGGCGCGCGGCTGAAACCGGCGGCGCACGCCTGGCGGCTGGGCGAGCGGCGCGCGAGCATCGCGGAAATGATGGCGATGCCGGTGAGTGAGGCGCGGGAGACGGTGCGCGCGTTTGCGGCGGCAAACCACGATGCGGCGCTGGCGCGGCTGCTGGCCGAGACGGTGCAGCGGCTGGATTATCTGTGTGACGTGGGACTAGGCTATCTGACGCTGGAACGGCAGGCGCGCACGCTCTCGGGCGGCGAACTGCAACGCATCAACCTGACCACGGCACTGGGCACAGCACTGGTCAATACGCTGTTTGTCTTTGACGAACCTTCCGCCGGTCTGCACCCGCAGGATGCCGGACGCATCCTCGGCATCATGCAGCGGCTGCGCGATGCGGGCAACACGCTGGTGGTGGTCGAACACAATGCGCACTTTCTGCGCGCTGCTGATTGGGTGGTCGAACTCGGCCCCGGCGCGGGCGCGGGCGGCGGGCAAATCGTGGCGCAGACCACACCGGCGCAACTGGCGGCGCGCGCGGATACGCTGACCGGCGAATATCTGGCGGGCAAACGGCAGGTGGCACCGCCCGCCGGGGCGGCTGCGGTGCCGGAAGCGTTTGCCGCCAGCGTGCGGCTGGCAGGCGTGCAGTTTCGCAACCTGCGGGGCTTGTCGCTGGAAATTCCGCTGGACAGGCTCACCGTGCTGGTGGGCGTTTCCGGTTCGGGCAAGTCGACGCTGGTCGAAGACGTGCTGCACCCCGCGTTGCTGCGCCATTTCCGGCAGGGCGATGCGCGCGCGCCGTCTGCCGACGAAGACGGCGCGCCGCTGGCGGGTGTGACGCTGGCGTTTACCGGCGCGGCAACGTTGCGCCGCGTGGTGCTGGTCGACCAGTCGCCCATCGGCAAAAGCGCGCGGGCGTGTCCCGCCAGCCATGTCGGCGCGTGGGAGCGCATCCGGCGGCGCTTTACCAGTTTGCCGCTGGCGCGCGAGCGCGGCTATACGCTCGGCACGTTCAGCTTCAACAGCGGCAACGGGCGCTGCCCGAGTTGCGGCGGTTCGGGCTTTGAGCATATTGAAATGCAGTTTCTTTCCGATGTTTGGCTACGCTGCCCGGATTGCGACGGACGGCGCTACCGTCCGGAAATTCTGGAAGTGCAGCTCAACGGCAAGAACATCGCGGACGTGCTGGCGCTCACCGTGCGCGAGGCGGTCGAATTTTTTCACGACGATGCGGCCATCGTCGCCGCGCTGGAACCGCTGCTGGCGGTGGGGCTGGACTATCTGCAACTGGGGCAGCCGACGCCGACGCTTTCGGGCGGCGAAGCGCAGCGGCTGAAAATCGCCGCCGCCGGGCTGACGGCAAACCAAAACGAGCCGACCCTCTTTTTGTTCGACGAACCCAGTGCCGGACTGCATCTGCACGACATCGCCGGGCTGCTGGCGGTGTTTCGCCGCCTGCAAGCCGCCGGTCACGCGCTGCTGGTCATTGAACACAATCTGGAAATCATGCGCGCCGCCGATTGGGTCATTGAACTCGGCCCTGGCGCGGGCGCGGCAGGCGGGCGGCTGGTGGCGCAAGGCACGCCGCAAGCACTGGCGGCACATGCCGATTCGCCTACCGGAGCGGCGCTGCGCGCGGCACGGTCGGCGCGCAAAAAGGCGGTGCGCAAAGTGGCGGAAGCGCCCGCGCCCGCGTATGGCGTGCGCCCGGTAATTGCCGTGCGCAACGCGCGCGAACACAATTTGCGCCATCTGGATGTCGACATTCCGCGCGACGTGCTCACCGTGATTACCGGGCTTTC
>JAFZMK010000190.1 GCA_017553285.1 Rhodocyclaceae bacterium | reverse complement strand
TCCTGTTTCCTTGTTGGGTGGGCGGGAAAGGGGCGGGATTATACGCGCCTTAGTCAAGCAGGGTGACGGCTTTTATCTGCGCCCACACGGCCTGCCCGGGGCGCACATCCAGCGTGCGGGCGGCGCGGCGGGTGATGCGGGCGAGCAGCGGCGCACCGCCCGCATCCAGGCGCACGAGCAGGTGCGCGGGGCTGTCGGTGTCGGCCAGTTCGGTGACGGTGCAGGCAATCCGGTTGGCGATGCTGCTGTCTTCGGGGCGCGTGAGCGCCAGGCTCACGTCGCGCGCGGCAATGCGGATGCGCTGCTGCGCTTTGGCAGGCGGCGCGGCAAGCGGTACGAATAGTTCGCCACCGGCAAAGGAAAAACGGCTCAAACAATCTTGCGCGTCGTGTTCGACGAACACGGCGGGGATGAACACGCCCGCGTCCGCGCCGCGCGCGGTGGATAAATCCAGCCGCGCCAGCATGTCTTGCGCCGCACCGTGGGCGCGCAACTTGCCGCCTTCGATGAGCACGACGTAGTCGGCAAGCCGCGCGACTTCATCATGCGCGTGGCTGACGTAGAGAATGGGAACGCGCGCGTGGGCGCAGAGGCGTTCCAGCCACGGCAGGATTTCAGCTTTGCGCGCGGCATCCAGCGCCGCCAGCGGTTCATCCATGAGCAACAGGCGCGGCGCACCTGCGAGCGCGCGGGCGATGGCGGCACGGCTTTGTTCGCCGCCCGAGAGCGTGTGCACACGGCGCGCCAGCAGGTGTTCAATGCCCAGAAGCTGCACAACGTCGGCAGAATCAGCCTGACGGGCGGCAGCATCCAGCGCGCGACGGCGGGCAAAATCGATGTTTTGCTGCACGGTTAAGTGCGGGAACAGGCGCGGTTCCTGAAACACGTACCCGATGGGGCGGCGGTGGGTGGGCACAAACTGCGCGCGGGCGCTGTCTTGCCAGCATTGTCCGGCAAATTCGATGCGCCCTTGCGCGCCGGATTCCAGCCCGGCAATCAGGCGCAGCAAGGTGGTTTTGCCCGCGCCGGACGGCCCGCACAGCGCGGTGATGCCGCGCGCGGGCAGATTCAGCGCAATTTCCAGCGCAAAATCAGCGCGCGCCAGACGGATGTCCAGCTCTAGCGCGGCGGCATCGGTGTTGACATCATTCATGGCGGGCAGCGCCTTGCGACCAGAGGGCAGCGGAGTGCGGGCGGGCGTAGAGGGCAAGCAGCACGAGGAAGCTGAAAACGAGCATGGCACCCGCCAGCCAGTGCGCCTGCGCGTATTCCATCGCTTCCACGTGGTTGTAGATTTGCACGGAAACCACGCGGGTTTGCCCCGGAATGTTGCCGCCGATCATGAGCACGACGCCAAATTCGCCTAACGTGTGGGCAAAGCCGAGCACGGCGGCGGTGAGAAAACCGGAACGGGATAGCGGCACGATGATGTGCCAGAAACGGTCTTGCGGGCTGGCGTGCAGCGTGGCGGCGGCTTCCAGCAATTTGCCATCGAGCGCGCCAAAGGTATTTTGCAGCGGCTGCACGACAAAG
>JAFZMK010000189.1 GCA_017553285.1 Rhodocyclaceae bacterium | reverse complement strand
GGGCGGCTGCGCTAGAATGCGGGCTTCTTTTGCTTTGGCTTTTGCCGCCTTGCCCATCATGATTCTTCTCGATTCTGCCCGCCGTCGCGAATTGCGCGCCGCCGCCCATCATTTGCATCCGGTCGTCAGCATTGCCGCCAAAGGGCTGACGGAAGCCGTGCTGGTTGAAATTGAACGCGCCCTGCAGGCGCACGAACTCATCAAGGTGAAAACCGCCGGTGCGGATCGCACCCAGCGCGAAGAGTGGATGACGCAAATTTGCGCGCGCTTGCAATGCGCGCCGGTGCAGCACATTGGCAACCTGCTGGTGTTGTGGCGCGCGCGGCGCGAGGAGCCGCTGTGCGAACAATTGCGCGCGCCCGCCAGTGAAGCACCCGCTGCCAGTGCGAACGACAAGACCGCGCAGGGCAAGTCGGCGCGCGCTTTTGCCGCCCGCGCCCGCCGCACGGCGCGCATGGCGCGCGCCAAAACGCTGGCAGAGCGCAGTCAGCGCCGGGGCATCAAGCATTCGTCGCCGCAGCATTGAGCGATCACATCCCGCGCCCCAGCGCGGCAAAGACGGGTTCGCTGGCGCTGATGGTGGCGGCGATGTCTGCTTCGCTGTGGGCGAAGCTGACAAAGCCTGCTTCAAACGGCGAGGGCGCAAAGGCGTGTCCTTGGTCCAGCATGGCGTGGAAAAAGCGGCGGAAACTGAGCGCGTCGCAGCGCATCATTTCGGCGTAGGTTTGCGGCGGTGTTTCGGCAAAGTAGAGGCCAAACATGCCGCCGATGCTGTCGCCGCTGAAGGGCACGCCGCTGGCTTCGGCAATCTCTGCCAGCCCTTGCACCAGCGTGCGGGCGCGCACTTCCAGCGTTTCGTAAAACCCCGGCGTGTCCAGCACTTCCAGCGCCGCCAGCCCCGCCGCTACCGCCACCGGACTGCCCGAGAGCGTGCCCGCCTGATAGACCGCGCCGATCGGCGCGACTTGTATCATCAACTCAGCGCACCCACCAAACGCGCCCACCGGCATTCCGCCGCCGATGACCTTGCCCAGCGTCACCAGGTCGGGACGAATGCCGGTGACGCCCTGCATCCCTTGCGGGCCGACGCGAAAGCCCGTCATCACCTCGTCGAAAATCAGCACGCTGCCGTACCGCGTACACAATTGCCGCAGCCCTTCCAGAAAGCCCGGCACGGGGCGCACCAGATTCATGTTGCCTGCTACGGGTTCGACAATCACGGCGGCGATGCGTTCGCCGTGTTCGGCAAATATGGTTTGCACCGAGGCAAGGTCGTTATAGGTGGCGACCAGCGTGTGGCGGGCGAAATCTTCCGGCACACCGGCAGAAGACGGGTTGCCAAACGTCAGCAAACCGGAACCGGCCTTGACCAGCAGGCTGTCGCCGTGGCCGTGGTAGCAGCCTTCAAATTTGACGATGGCATCGCGCCCCGTCGCCCCGCGCGCAAGGCGAATCGCGCTCATCGTCGCCTCGGTGCCGGAACTCACCAGCCGCACCATGTCCATCGACGGCAGGCGTGCGCACAGTGCTTCGGCCATTTTCACTTCGCGCATCGTCGGCGCGCCGAACGAAAGCCCGTCCAGCGCCGCCTCACGCACGGCTTCGACGATTTTCGGGTGCGCGTGCCCGGCAATCGCCGGCCCCCATGAGCCGACGTAGTCAATATATTCGCGCCCGTCTTCATCCCACACCCGCGCGCCTTGCGCCCGCGCGATAAAACGCGGCACGCCGCCCACCGACCCAAACGCCCGCACGGGCGAATTGACCCCGCCGGGGATGACCTTGCAGGCGCGTTCAAAGAGAAGTTCACTGTGCGAGGGCATGGCTGCGCTCCTGTTTTGACGAAAAGGCGTAATGGTACCCCGCCGGGGCGCGCTCGCGCAGGGCGCGCGTGCAGTCTGCGGCGTGGATGTCGGCGGCGGGGCGGAAAAGGTTGCCGAATCAAGTGCTTTTGCGCGCGCGCGGGGCGGCTGTGCGGCAAGTGTGGAATGGTTCGCATCGGTTGCGCTGCGCTTGCTGTACCATGCCCCCCTGTTGATGAACTTGGTGCGTTGAGTTTCCATGCCTGCTACTGATACCGATCCGATCAATCAGCCTGTGCAGTGGGTAGCAGAGCTTGTGGGGGTGGACGCCACGCTCTCGCCTGCTGCGCAGTTGCTGCTGACACTGGCGGGGATTTTCCTCTTTGCCGTGGTGCTGCACGTGGTGCTGCACAAGATGGTGTTGCCGCTTATCCGGCGGGTGAGCGATGAGCGCGCCCACGCCTGGCTGCGCCCTTTCTTTGCCGGACCGCTGTTTTCGCGCGTGGTGCTGGTGGTGCAGGGCTTGGTGGTGCACATGCAGGCGCTGCTGTGGCTGGCGGCGCATCCGCGCTGGCAGGAAGGGCTGCTGATGGCGGCGACGTTGTGGATGCTGCTCTTCGGGTTGCTGTCGATTTACGCGCTGTTTGCCGCCTTGCAAGAGGCGGGGCGGCATGTGCGCAGCCTGCGGCGTTTCCCGCTGCGCGGCATCTTCCAGGCGCTCAACGTGGTGTGCACGGTGGTGGCAGTCATCCTCATGCTGTCGGTGCTGCTGGAAAAATCGCCGGTGATTCTGTTCAGCGGGCTGGGCGCGATGACTGCCGTGCTGATGTTGGTGTTCAAAGACCCGATTCTCGGTCTGGTCGCCAGCATCCAGCTTTCTGCCAACAAGATGCTGGAAGTGGGCGACTGGCTGGAAATGGCAAAGTACGGCGCCGATGGCACGGTGACCGATATTGGCCTGACCACCGTCAAGGTCTACAACTGGGACAACACGGTGACCACCATCCCGACCTACGCGCTGATTTCCGATTCCTTCAAAAACTGGCGCGGCATGTCCGAATCGGGCGGGCGGCGCATCAAGCGCAGCATTCAGATTGACGTCACCAGCGTGCGCTTTCTGGATGAGACCGACATCGAGCGGCTGCGCCGCATCGATTTGCTCGCCCCCGAACTGGAACGGCGCGTGGCAGAAATCCAGCGCCACAACGAAGAAAAACACGTCAACCCGGCCTCTCCCGTCAACGGTCGCCATCTCACCAATCTGGGCACCTTCCGCGCCTATCTGGTGGCGTTTCTGCGCGCGCACCCCAACATCCGTCAGGACATGACGCTGATGGTGCGCCAGATGACGCCGGGCAGCACCGGCCAGCCGCTGGAACTTTACGCCTTCAGCACGATTACTTCCTGGGTGGAATACGAAGGTTTGCAGTCGGATATTTTCGACCACGTCTATGCCGTGCTGCCCGAGTTTGGTCTGCGCGTGCATCAAGAGCCGACCGGCTACGATTTGCGCCGTTTGGGCGACGGCGCAGGGCTGGGGACGGCGGCGGAGGCAGCGTCATCATGAGAGTGCTGAAGCCGACGGTTCGCCCTTTCATCCTCGCGCAACTGAGCGATTTGCACATTTGCGCGCCGGGCGTGCTCGCCTACGGCAGCATTGATACCGCCGCCTATCTGCGCACGGCCATCGCAACGCTGGCGAGTCTGCCTTGCCAGCCCGATGCGCTGTTGCTCACCGGCGATTTGAGCGACGGCGGCCAGCCCGCGCAGTATGCGTATTTGCGCCAGATGCTCGCCCCGGTGGCGCACCTGCCCATGTACTGCATTCCCGGCAATCACGACCGCCGCAGCGAACTGCGCCGCGCCTTTGCCGCCGAGACCGGCGCGGGCAGCGACCCGGCGGTGCGCCGCGACCCGTCGCCCTATATTCAATACACCGTCAATCTGGGCGGGCTGCGGCTGATTGCGCTCGATTCCACCGTCTCCGGCAGCGACCACGGCTGTCTGTGCCCGTCGCGGCTGGCGTGGCTTTCGCACACGCTGGCGCGTTACCGGCACGAGCCGGTGCTCATCGCGCTGCATCATCCGCCGCTGGCCAGCCACATCCGCCACATGGACGAAATTGGTCTCATCGAAGGGCGCGAAGCATTTTGTGCGCTGGTCGCGCAGTATCCCAACATCCAGCGCATCATCAGCGGCCACATTCACCGCGCCGCGCACGCCGACTTGGGGCACATCACCGTCAGCATCGCGCCTTCGCCCGCGCACCAGATTGCGTGGAATCCGGCACCCTCGCACCGTGGCGCATGGACGGCAGAGCCGCCGTCGTTTTACCTGCACAGCTTTTATCCCGGCGAATCGGTGGTCAGCCATCTGGTCGCCTGCGGCGACTACCCCCCGCACGCCTTCAGCGCAGCGGCGTGAGGGTGCGCAGGCGGGCGGTTTTGCGTTCTTTCCAGCCTCGGACTACCATGAAAGCAGACTGCATTGAGGGGTTCGCATGAATCGCATCGACCAGGAAACCAAAGAGGCTGTGCGCCGCTTTCTTGCCCGGATTGCCAAACGCTATGACATGGAAGGTGCCGTCATGTACGGCAGCCGTGCGCGCGGCACGCACCGCCCGGACAGCGACGCAGACGTGGCCGTGCTCCTGCGCGGCGAGCCGCAACGTTTTTTGCGCGCCAAGCTGGAGATGGCAGACATTGCCTTCGACGTGCTGCTGGAGACTGGCATCCTCATCTCGCCCTTTCCGGTCTGGCGCGACGAATGGGAACATCCAGAAACCTGCGCCCACGCCGCTTTGCTGCAAAACATCCGCCGGGAAGGGGTGCGCCTGTGAACAATCGGCAATTTACGCCGGAAGCGCTGATGGCGAAGGCGGACACGGCTTGTTCTTCCGCCCGTGCGCTGCTGGATCTTGGTGACGTGGATGGCGCCGCCAACCGCGCGTACTACGCCATGTTCGACGCCGCCCGTGCTGCGTTGCTGGTCTCTGGTGCGCAGGTGGCACCAGATATTGGCCGTACCCATAGCGGTCTGATTGGAGCCTTCGGAAAATTTCTGGTAAGGAACGGTGCTGTGCCGAAGGAGATTGGACGCCTCCTGAATCGGGCGCACGAAATTCGTCTGGTAGCTGATTACAAAGGGGATTGCGTTGAAGCTGCCGATGCGCGGGAAATGGTGGCACAGGCGGAAACCTTCGTGGCCACCATGCGGGCGCTGTTCATGGCAGATGCGTGAGACAGGCCAGGGCGGACAATCTGCAAAAGAAAAGGCGCTACGCCTGAAACCGCCGGGGGAACGGACAACCGAATCTTGACGGGAAGCGCTGCGCCTTTGCCCAGCACTGGTAACACAGCCCAACGGGGAGAACAAACGCGCTGCCCCGTGGTGCAGGCGCAAAAAAAAAAACGGCGGGGATGCCCGCCGTTTGTGTGGAATCGTGCTGCGTTGCGCCTCAGGCCATTGCCTTGATGGCGGCGGACAGGCGGCTTTTGCTGCGCGCGGCCTTGTTTTTGTGCACGATTTTTTTGTCGGCAATGCTGTCCATGACAGAGACGGAAGCGCGGAATGCTTCTTGCGCGGCGGCTTTGTCACCAGCGAGGATGGCTTTGCGCACGGCCTTGACCGCCGTGCGGAAGCGGGAACGGAGGGCAACATTCTGCGCGCGGTTTTTGATTGCCTGACGCGCACGTTTGCGGGCTTGTGCCGAGTTGGCCATGTGAAAACTTCCTGAAGTAGTGTGAAAGAAAACGCGCGATTTTAGCGCCAAGCGCACATCTTTGCAAGATGCTGCGCCTTCGTTTTTGCGGCGCACCCGCGCCCCGCAGCAGGGCGCGGGTGCGGGCGCAATCAGACTTGCGCGGCGGCTTCGGTGAAGGCGGGAATCTGGTCGAAGTTCATGTAGCGATAGATGTCTTTCGCCTTTTCGTTGACCACACGCACACGCTCCAGATATTCCGCCGCGCTGGGGATTTTGCCCAGCAGGGCGCAGACGGCGGCAAGCTCTGCCGAGCCGAGATAGACGCGGGTGTCGATGCCGAGACGGTTCGGGAAGTTGCGCGTGGAAGTCGAGATGGCCGTGCTGCCCCGGCGGATTTGCGCCTGGTTGCCCATGCACAGCGAACAGCCGGGCATTTCCATGCGCGCACCGCTGCGCCCCAGCACGCCGTAATAGCCTTCTTCGTTGAGAATCATGGCGTCCATGCGGGTGGGCGGTGCCATCCACAGGCGGGCGGGCAGGTCGCTTTGACCATCGAGCACTTTGCCGGCGGCGCGGAAGTGGCCGATGTTGGTCATGCACGAGCCGATAAAGACTTCCTCAATCTTGTCGCCGGCGACTTCGGAGAGCGTTTTTACGTCGTCCGGGTCGTTCGGGCAGGCGAGGATGGGTTCGCGGATGTCGTTCAGGTCGATTTCGATGACGGCGGCGTATTCGGCGTTGGCATCGGCGCGCAGCAGCTCACCGTGGGCAATCCAGTCTTCCATCGCGGCAATGCGGCGTTTGAGCGCGCGCGCATCTTGATAGCCGTTGGCAATCATCCATTTCATGAGGACGATGTTGGAGCGCAGATATTCGACGATGGGCGCTTTGTTGAGCGCCACGGTGCAGCCGGCGGCGGAACGTTCGGCAGAGGCGTCGGTCAGCTCGAAGGCTTGTTCGACTTTGAGGTCGGGCAGCCCTTCGATTTCCAGAATGCGTCCGGAGAAGATGTTTTTCTTGCCTTTCTTTTCTACCGTCAGCAGCCCTTGCCGGATGGCGTAGAGGGGGATGGCGTTGACCAGGTCGCGCAGGGTGATGCCTTCTTGCATCGTGCCCTTGAAGCGCACCAGCACGGATTCGGGCATGTCCAGCGGCATGACGCCGGTGGCGGCGGCAAAGGCGACCAGCCCGGAACCGGCGGGGAAGGAAATGCCGATGGGGAAACGGGTGTGCGAATCGCCGCCGGTGCCGACGGTATCGGGCAGCAGCAGGCGGTTGAGCCAACTGTGGATGACGCCGTCGCCCGGGCGCAGGGAAACACCGCCGCGCTGAGTGATGAAGCCGGGCAGTTCGCGGTGCGTGCGCACGTCGACGAGTTTGGGATAGGCGGCGGTGTGGCAGAAGGATTGCATCACCATGTCGGCGGAAAAACCGAGACAGGCGAGGTCTTTGAGTTCGTCGCGGGTCATCGGGCCGGTGGTGTCCTGACTGCCGACGGTGGTCATTTTCGGCTCGCAATACGTGCCCGGACGGATGCCTTGCCCTTCGGGCAGGCCGCAGGCGCGTCCGACCATTTTTTGCGCCAGCGTGAAGCCCTTGCCGTTGTCGGCGGGCTGCTGCGGCAGGCGGAACAGGGTGGACGGCGGCAGTTTCAGCGCCTCGCGCGCGCGCGCCGTCAGCCCGCGACCAATAATCAGGGGGATGCGGCCTCCGGCGCGCACTTCGTCCAGAATCACCGGCGTTTTCAGCGCCGCGCGGGCGATTTCCTGACCATTCTTGTGGGCGGTGACGGTGGCGCTGGCGGCGTCGATTTTCAGCTCGATTTCATCGCCCATTTCCATTTGCGAGACGTCAATTTCAATCGGCAGCGCACCGGCGTCTTCCATGGTGTTGAAGAAAATCGGCGCAATCTTGCCGCCCAGACACACGCCGCCAAAGCGTTTGTTCGGCACAAAGGGGATGTCTTCGCCGGTAAACCACAGCACCGAGTTGGTGGCCGATTTGCGCGACGAGCCGGTGCCGACCACATCGCCCACGTAGGCGACGAGGTTGCCTTTGGCGCGCAGGTCGGCAAGAAATTTCACCGGACCGCGCACGCCGGCTTCTTCCGGCGTGATGCCTTCGCGCGGGTTTTTCAGCATTGCCAGCGCGTGCAGCGGAATGTCCGGACGGCTCCAGGCGTCCGGCGCGGGGGAAAGGTCGTCGGTATTGGTCTCACCCGAAACCTTGAAGACGGTGATTTTCATGGCTTCGGGCACTTGCGGGCGGCGGGTGAACCATTCGGCATCCGCCCACGATTGCAGCACGGCGCGGGCGTTGGCACAGCCCTGGTCGGCGAGTTCTTTCACGTCGTGGAAATAATCGAAGACCAGCAGCGTGGTTTTCAGCGCCTCGGCGGCGATGGTGCCGACTTCGCCGTCTTGCAGCAGGGCAATCAGCGCCGCGATGTTGAAGCCGCCCAGCATGGTGCCGAGCAGTTCCGTGGCGCGCTTGCGCGAAATCAGCGCACAGGTTTCTTCGCCCTTGGCCAGACGGGCGAGGAACTCGGCCTTGATGCGCGCGGCGTCATCCACGCCAGCGGGCACGCGGTGGGTGAAAAGTTCCAGCAAAAATTCTTCTTCGCCCTTGGGCGGGTTTTGCAGCAGTTCAACCAGCGCCTGCGTTTGTTGCTTGTCCAGCGGCAGGGGCGGGATGCCGAGCGCGGCGCGTTCGGCGACATGGGCACGGTAGGCTTCCAGCATGATGACGGGTTCCTTGTGGCAGAAAGAAGAAATCCGGGGTGTCCGGGTGGCGGGATTGTAGCATGTGTTATGTCTTTTATAAGACATAAATCTTGCGGGTGCCCGTTTCGTTTTTCAGACGGGTGCGGGCAGGGCGTCAGGCGGGACGTGCAAAAAAACAGGGGGCGTCGCCTTGGCGCCGCCCCCGCACCCCGGGTCGAAACCACTGGGGGAAGTTACGCGGGAATTATACAGGGAAAACCGTCCGCCCCGTCAAAGCGAATTTTGCGTAAGTGGCTTGTTTTTATTGCCGTTGGGCTGCACGGGAAACTGCCCGCGCGCGATGCTCGGTCGCGTTATTGCAGCAGCCACTCGCCGGATTCCTTGATGTGCTGGTGCATGGCGTCCGGGGCAAGGTCGAGTTCGCCCGGCCAGGTGACAAAGTAGCCATTTACGTACAGCTTGCTGAATTCTGAGGGGTCGCGCAATTTCGCGAACACGCCACGATAGGCGCTGGGGGCGAAACGCACTCTGCCTTCGACGCCATCGGCGAATCTGACCTGAAAACACCCGGGTTCGACGACGTGGGCTTCGATTACATCCCATTCCATCTTCGTTTCCTTATTCCAGAGGGGCAATTTCAACCGGTTGCTGGTGTTGCTGGCATAAATCCCAGTCGCGCATCAGTTCTTCCCGGTGCAGTTCGACCCAGTCGAGCACCAGCTCCAAGGCGCGGCGTGGCAATTTGCCTTCGATGACTTCCAGCGTTTGGATATTGATTACAGCACGGTGTTCCGCATATTCGGCATGAAAATGCGGGGGTGCATGCTCATTGAAAAACATGCGAATGATGATGCCAAAGAAGCGGCTGATGATGGGCATGTCACGGTCTCCCGAATTGCGGGGAAAAAAGACGCTCACCCTTGTCGTTGCATTGTTCTGGAAACTCGCCGCGCGCGATGCTCTGCCAGGTGTGGCGGGTGGGGGCGAAGGATTCGAGCAGGGATTGGCGGGCGGCTTCCAGCGATTGATTGCCGCACAAAAAGAGGTCGATGGCGGCGAAGCGGTATTCTGGCCAGGTGTGGATGCTGATGTGCGATTCGGCCAGCAGCAAGACGGCGGTGACGCCGCGCTGTTCGCCGAAGTGGTGGCAGCGTTGCCCCACGATGGTGGCGCGGGCGGCGTGCGCGGCGCGGCGCAGGGCGCGCACGATGGCGGCGGGCGTTCGCAGCAGCGTCGGCGAGATGCCGTAGCAGTCGAGCAGCGCGTGCGTGCCGGGGTGGCGGGGCGGAGTCGGGGGCATGGGCGGGCGCGGCGTTCAGCCGGTGATTTGTTTGAGCACGGCGGCTTTGGCGGCTTCGTAATCGGTGGGGCTGATGAGTTCTTGTTCCAGCAGGCTTTTGAGCTGGGCAAGACGGGTTTGCGGGTCGGCCAGCGGCGCGGCGGCGGCAGGCGCGGCGGCGGGTGCAGGGGGAGGCGCGCTTTGCGCGGTCTGCATGGCGGCGGCCATGGTTTGCCCGATGCTCACGCCAGCGCCCATGCCGGCACCGATGCCGGCCAGTCCGCCTTCGTTCTGCGCTGCCAGCGGGATGCTCTTGGCGGTCTGGTAGCGGGTGTATTGTTGCAGGTCGCCGACGATGCCCATGGCGATTTTGTCGTCCAGCACTTTTTGCACGGCATCAGGCAGGGTGATGCTTTCGACGGTGAAGTTTTCCAGCACCAGACCGAGATGGGAAAAGCCTTGCGCCAGCCCTTCGGCCATGGTTTGCGACAGGCGAAGCTGATTGGCGGCCATGTCCAGAAAGGGCAGGCTGGATTCGCCAAACACCGAGGCCAGACGGGTGACGGCGAGATTGCGCAATTGTTCTTCCAGTTGCTCGCCGGTGTAGTGGCTGACCACGCCGCAGACTTCGTTGAAAAAGCAGACCGGGTCGCCGAGGCGGTAGGAATACATGCCGTAGGCGCGCAACTGGATGGCGCCAAAATCCGGGTCGCGCACGGTAATTGGCTGCGCCGTGCCCCAGCGGCGGGCGAGTTGTTGGCGGGTGTTGAAAAAATAAACGTCCGACTTGAAGGGCGACTGGAAGAATTTGTCCCAGTTCTTCAGGTTGGTGAGCACCGGCAGCGTTTGCGTGTTCAGCGTGTAGCGCCCGGGGGCGAAGACGTCTGCCGTTTTGCCTTCATCAACGAACATGGCAAGCTGGGCTTCGCGCACGGTGAGGCTGGCACCGTTCTGGATTTCCTGGTCCTGCACGGGGAAACGCCAGACGAGGTGGGTTTCGTCTGGCTCCGGCCACTGGATGACGTCGATGAACTGTTTGCGGATGAAATCGAAAATCATGATGGCTTCTCGCTTGCGGTGAGGGAAAACTTATTTGTGACCAAAGGAATAGCTGCGCACGGCACCGCCGCCGCCGGGCGGGTCCGAGACGGTGACGCCGTAGTTGAGCAGGGTGATGAGGATGGCGACGAAGATGTTGCGCCAGGAAATCATGATGCGGTGCTCCGTTCGCGCGGCAGCAGCAAATAGCCGCCGATGAAGGTGAGGAAAAGCAGGTCGGAATTGCCTGTGGCCAGACAATGCCAGACCGGCGGCAGATTGGCCAGCGTAAAGAGCGCCAGCGGCACGTAATGGCGCGGGTTGCGTGATAGTGGCAGGTTCTCGTCGTCGTCTTCGTCGTCGTCGGCACGGGCGATGAAATGGAAGTCTTTACCGGTGAGTTTTGCGCCCGACGCGCTGGCGCTGCCATCAATGCGTTTGCGCCAGATGTCGACAGCGGCTGCGGGCGCGGGCGTGGGCGACAGGGGCGCGATGGGTTTTTGCCGGCTCCAGACGAGTTCGTCCGGCGTGATGGCGGCGCACAGGTCGTTGCCGACTTCAAAAGTCTGGAAATAGGTGGTCACGTCGCCTTCGGCCACCTGCCAGTAAAACGCGCCGGAAACGTCCGTGACGCGCGAGGCGTAATAATCGCCGGAGCGCGCGCCGGTGGGATGACGGGCGGGGACAATGCCCGTCGGCCAGGCACGCAGGGTCTCGGCCTCGAACCATTTGGTCTCGCCGTGTTCGGTGCGCGATTCCACCAGCCAGTTGAAGCCGCGCTCGGGCTGATAGAGCAGGTATTCGTTCCACCACGGCAAACCATCCGGGCGCCAGCGGCGGCGGTCGATGTCTTCGGCATCCCACGGCACCGGCAGCGGCGGGTATTCCTGATGACGGACGATGCCGATGACCGTCCAGTGTGTGCCGCACACCGTGCCGCTGTCGCCCACGCGCAAGGAGGCACCACGCACAAACGCCTGCTGGCGGTTTTCGGCCTCAATCAGCCGCAGCCGCTCACTGGTGACGGCAATGCGGCTGTGGCAGTGCTGGCAGTGAATCTGGATGGTCAGACCCGCTGGCCAGGTCAGCGAGCCGCCGCAGTTCGGGCAGCCGTGGTGCTGCCAGTCGCCTTTGAGGTGACCCGCGCGTTTGCGCACTTCTTCGGGCGGGCGCAAGTTGCCCAGACGCAGTTCGTCCAGCGTGACAATGCTGCCGTAAAAGACTTCGGGCGGCTGGCTGCCGTCGCCATAGTCGGTGGTCAAAAAGCGGTCTTGATGACGCCAGTCGATGACGCGCGCGCGCGCCGGAATTTGCGCGGGCGAGTAGGGCAGTTCGCCTTCCATGCCGGTTTGCGGGCGGAAGATTTCGCGCTTGTCGGCGGCGACATACTGCGCGTTGCGAAAGGTGCAGGTGGTGAGCGCGGGGGTGACCGCGTCAAACTCGGGCACGCGCGGCGCGCCCGCATCGTCTGCGCCCAGCGGCAGGGTGAAAACGAACTGGTCGCCCGCTTCGGATAACCAGCCGGTGCTGCCGTCGGCAAACAGCGCGTGCCATTCGTTCCACTGCCCGTGCGCGTAGCCGGCTTGCAGGCGGCCAATGAGGGTGAAGGGACGCCCGCTCCACACGCCGGTGGTGCCGATGCGCAGCGCTGTGAAGTCTTCCAGCACGGCGGCAGTCACGCCGCTTTGCGCCACCGTGTCGCCCTCGCGGATGAGCGCGCTGCGGCAATACGGGCAAACCAGCGTGATGGCGCTGGCGGTGTGCGTGTGCACGGTGCCGCCGCAGTTCGGGCAAGAAGTGGAAAAGATGGGTTCGGCCATGACGCGGCGCGCTTCAGGTGAGGCTGGCGGCGTTGAGGATGCCGATGGCAAGGTGGGCGCTGCACAACAGCGCGCCGATGGCGGTATTGTTGTGCGCCAGCCCGCGCGGGGCGTTGCGCACAAAGCGGATGCAGACAAAGTAGACCAGAATCTGGATGACCGTCGCCGCCACGCCCCAGAGCAGAAAATCAACCAGGCTCACGCTGTGGGCGATGCTCGATGCGATGGTCAGCGCGTAGCCCACCAGCGCGCCGCCAAAGGAAAGCGCACAGGCGGTGTTGCCTTCGCGGATGTGGGCGAATTCGTTGATGGGCGTGATTTTGACGTAGAGAAAGGCGAAAGCGACGGTCAGCGCCACGCCGCTGAGCATGTATTGCAGATACAGCAGGTACTGGGCGAGGGAAATGCTCATCGCGGTGCTCCTGAAAGGCGTCTCGAACGAGGCGGGATTATGCCCGATTCAGTGGCGGGCGGCGGCGAGAATTGGCGGCTTGTTTGACGGAAGGGAAAAAACGGCGAAAAGCCTTGCCGTGCAAGCCTTTCGGGCGGATTCTGTTTTCTTGCGGCAGGCGGGCGTTTGTGTTAGCGTCTTTCGCCTGTTTCAACCATCCGCAGGAGGGCGCCATGACAAGAACCTATACCGCAACGCTGCACATGAACCGTGCAAGTCAAGTCGTCCGCATTCCGAAAGCACTGGCGTTTGAGGGCGTGGAAAAGGTTGAAATTTTCAAGGTCGGGCGGAGTTTGATGTTGCAGCCGGTCGAAAACCCTTCGCGCGAGGCGTGGATTCGGCGGCTGGAACAAATGGAACCTTGGCCGGAAGATTTTGAGCTGGAACGGCCAGAGCTTGGTGACCCTGAGGGCGCATTGAAATTAATGATGCACGGCGAGGATGAAGGCGAATGAAGCCGTACATG
>JAFZMK010000188.1 GCA_017553285.1 Rhodocyclaceae bacterium | reverse complement strand
GCACGACGCCGCCAATCTGGTCGCCGCCTTCGCTCACCGGCGCGGTACCGGCAAACACCCGCACACGCGCCACGCGCGCAGGCGCAATGTAGGAAAGCGGCGGGTTCATGTGATTCGGGCAGGCGGGCAGCAGGTCAACGTCATCGACGGCCACGCGCAGGCGGTCGTCCGCCATGCCATGCAACACCGGCAACGCCGAAATTGCGCCCGCGCCGCTGGTTTGCATTCCGGGCACGTCGCGCAGCAGGGCGCTGGCGTCACTTTGCGCGGCGCGCAAGTCGGTGAGCGCGCCCGCGTCCAGCCGCGTCTGCCCGATGTTCGTATCTTCTTCTGGCGCGCTGGCGGTACTGGTGACGGGCGCGAGTTCCACCACCGCCGCTTCCTGCGCCCGCGCGCTGCCCGCGCAGGCGAGCAGCACGGCGGCATACAGTGCATGGTCTCTACGCTTCATCGCGCGCCCTCCTGAAACGGGTCGGACAGCGACGGGTCGGTGAGAAACGCGGGGTCGGTGAGCGTTTTCAGGAAGGCGACCAAATCGGCGCGCTCTTGTGCGGAAAGCGCACGCGCACGCACCAGCCGACTTTTCAGCGGACTGGCGCGACCATCGCCCGCCAGCGGCCCCTCTAGAATGTGCCAGCCGCCTTCGGCAAAGAGGTCGACGACTTCTTCCAGCGTTGCCAGCGAACCATCGTGCATATACGGCGCGCTCACTTCAATATTGCGCAACGTCGGCGCGCGAAACGCGCCAATGTCGGCAAGATTGGCGGTGATTTCAAACACGCCTTCACTGTCTGCCGGATACGCGCCCTGCCCGTCGAGGTTGTAGAGGCCGACGTTGTGATAGCGCACGCGAATTTCGCGCGTGTCCGCGCTGATGAACTGGTCGGTGAAATTCGGCCCGCCGTGGCAGGTGTCGCACTGCGCTTCGTGAAACACGCGCAGCCCGTTCAACTCCGCATCGGTGAGCGTCGCCTTGCCCTGCAAATAGTGGTCATACCGGCTATTGACCGAAACCAGCGTGCGCTCAAAGCTGGCGATGGCCTGCATGATGCGCTGCCAGCTAATCTGCTCCGTACCGAAGGCGGCGGCAAACATCGCCGGATAGCGGCTATCGGCGCGCAGGCGCTCCAGCACCACTGCCACGGCATCATCACTCACGCCCAGTTCCACCGGCTCGGTGCCGAAAATCGGGTTGGGAATCTGGCGTTCCAATGACGGCAGCGCCGAGTTCGCCCAGGTGTAGGTGGCATTCCAGGCCACGTTGACCAGCGCCATCGCGCCGCGCGGATGCACCACGCCGGTGCTGCCCAGGGCGCGCGCCCGCCCGTCGGAGAAGGCGCGGCGTTGCTCGTGACACGTCGCGCACGCCTGCGTGCCGTTGCCAGAGAGCCGTTTGTCATAAAACAGCCAGCGCCCTAGCGCCACCTTCTCGGCGCGCATCGGGTTGTCTGCCGGAACACGCGGCGGCGGAAAATAGTCCGGCAAATTCCACGCCCAATCGTCCGGCGCGACGTATTCGGGCAGCGTCCAGTGCAGCACGGTGGGCGAGGCAGCGCGGGAATCTTCCGGAGCGGATGCGCCCGTCTGCCCGTCATCGTCCCCGCCGCAGGCAGCCAGCATCAGCGCGCACAGCAGCGCCGCGCCCCCGGCGCGGGGGTGCGCAAACAGGGCGCGGGCGCTCATTGCGCCACCTGTTCCACGCGCAAAGCGCGCTGCTCCGCGCCATCGACCGAGCGACCATTGCCGCTGCCGTCTTCGGCGTGGAAATCCAGCCCCAACGCGCTAAACGGCGCGATGCAGGATTGATCGCGCGCCGCCGACATGCAGCGGTTTTCCGCGCGCATGTCCTGCCCGTCAAACAAGGCTTGCACGTCCAGCACGATTTGCTGTTGCATCGGATTAAAGCTGGCAAAGCGCAGCGGCACGCGGTTGGGCGCGCCGCAATCGGTAATCGGATAGTCGCCTTTGGCAGGGTCGGCATTGCAGCCGGTCGAACCCAGATGCAGCAGTGTGGAGACGGCGCTGCCGTCGGTCGGGCGCAGTTCGATGTTGGTGAATTTGCGCCCGCCGCGCCAGTTCCACGACATCGCCGGATGCACACTGCTGCGCAGCACTTCGGGCGTGTTCACATCATCGGCAGCGTCCAGATGATTGACCGCCAGCGGCACGCCCAACACCATTTCCACGCCCACATATTCGCCCGCCGGTGCGGTGCCGGAAAGTTCCGGATGGTTCTGGCTGGTGAGCGCACACGCACCCGCAGGCTGGCGCAGGTCAATCAGGCTCACGCTGTTTTCACCGGCGGCATATTGCCAGCGGTTGTTGCCGGACAATTGCAGCGGCACGCTCGTACCATCCGCGCGCAGCAAGCGCACGCCGGAAATATAAAAGCGCATGTCGGCTGGCTCCACCGCCACGCCATTGACCACCGCTTCGCCGCCGCAAGCGACCGGCGCATTGCCCGCGCGGGCGGCAAAGCGCAGCGTCACCGGCTGGCCTTCTTCCACGCGCCAGCCGTTGGATGCGGGTTGCGGGTCATCCCCATCGCCGCCACCGCAAGCACTCAGCGCCAGCGCCGCACACAGACAAAGGGAAAGAGCAGAAATTTGAGGGAAAGTTTTCATCAGACAAGACTCCATAGACCGCAGACGCGCGCCTTGCACGCCACGGCAAACGTTCAAAAAAGAATGCAACGAATGGAATGTCCTGCCTGTCCGTCCGACGCACGCAAAACGCGCGCGCGCAACACAGGTCACGACCGCAAAGGGGTGAAAGTGAAAAGCAGCCCGAAATCAGACCGGCAGGACGAAGATCCCGCCCGGAGGTGCGCGCACCGGCGCACGCACAAAGCGCCACGAATGCGCCGGTGCAACCGGCTGTGCCGGTACAACCACCGCCAGCAGCGGTAGCACAGGGGTGTTCAGGTTCAGCGGCGGCGCAGGCGGCAGCAAGCGGTCTTGCAGCGCCAGACACATCGGGCAACTCGCCCCCGCCAGCGAATGCAGCGGCACCTCCTCGCCCGCATCGGGCAACGCCGCCGCATCGACGCGCACCCATCGCGCGCCCTGAAAAGTACAGATTTCTTCCCACTGCCCCGCATCCGCCAGCGCCTGCGAAATCGCCGGCGCCACGCTTGCCAGCACCAGCAGCAGGCAGGCAAACCAGGCAATCAAACGATGATGGCGCAAACGCGAAAACACGGAAGACAGTTTCCCGGTGAAAAGTTACAAAACGCCGCAAACGCGGCGGGCGGCATTCTGGCACACGCTCCCACGCGAAGCAACCGCCCTGCGCGCGCTTCTCTCTTCCGGGCGGTGGCGGTTAGTGTTTGCCTTTTTCTTTTGCCATGCGCTCGGCGGCAAGGCAGAGGTCTTCCCAGGCGCGGGCTTTTTCCAGTTCGTTGCGCAGCAGGTAGGAGGGGTGGTAGCTGATCAGCATCGGGGCGATGTTGCCCAGTACGCGCGCGGGCGGGAAGAATTGTTTGCGGTTGGCGCGAATCGGCAGGTTTTCGCCCAGCAGGCTAAGTACTGCCGGACGACCGAGGGCGACAATCAAACGCGGCTGGATGAGCGCAATCTGGCGCGCCAGAAACGGGCGGCAGAGCGCAATTTCCCCTTCTTCGGGCGTGCGGTTGTACGGCGGGCGACATTTCACGGCGTTGGCGATATAGACGTCTTCGCCGCGCCGCAGGCCGATGGCGGCGAGCATTTTGTCCAGCAACTGGCCGGAGCGCCCGACGAACGGCTCGCCACGTTCGTCTTCTGCCTGTCCGGGACCTTCGCCGACAAAGAGCCAGTCGGCAGCGCGGTCGCCCACGCCGGGCACGGCTTGCCGACGTTCCTTGCACAGACCGCAAGCGCGGCAGGCGTGGATTTCGGCTTCCAGCGCGTCCCAGTCCAGTTGCGCGATGCGCGCGGCACGCGCGGCGATTTCTTGCGCATCCGCTTGCGGTGCGGCGGGCGCGGTTTGCGGTGCGGGCGCGGGTGCTTGTTCGCGCACGAGGCGGACAAGTTCGGGCGCGGCGCGGCGCGGCGCGGCGTTCGCGGGTTTTTCCGGCGCGTTCGCGGGTTTGGCTTTTTCTTGCGGGACGGCGGCGGTGCGCACCTGCAAGGGCGGCGCTTCGCGCGGGCGCCACAGCGGTGTCAGCCCCATTTCACGCAACAAGGCGGCGCGCGCGGCGTTCATTCGCATGGGGCAAGTTCCTTGCGCATCACCACGGCGTCTTCGCGGGCGCCGTCCGCCGCCGGGTAGTAGCGGTGGCGCAGGGAAAGAAACTGAAAGCCGAGGGCTTCATACAGACCGCGCGCGGCAAGATTGGAAACGCGCACTTCGAGAAACATCTGCGTCGCGCCTTGCGTGCAGGCCGTCAGCATCATGTGGCGCATCACGGCGCTGCCCATGCCCTGGCGCTGCGCTTCGGGGGCGACGCCCAGCGTCAACAGGTGCGATTCGTCCAGCACGTAGAGCACCACGGCATAGGCGCGCACCGCGCCCGCAGCGTCGAACCAGACGCGGCAGTCGTAGCCGGAATCGAGCGCGTCGTGGAAATTGCCCTCGGTCCACGGGAAGGCTTGCAGGCGCGCTTCCAGCGCGGCGACGGCGGGCACGTCTGCGGGCGTCATTACCCGCCCGGTGTAGCTGTCGATGCCGCCCATCATGCCCGCCCTCCGGCTGCCAGGCGTTCGGCAGTGGTCAGCGCGACCTTGTCGCGCACGTACAGCGGCGCGGCATCCTGCGGCGCGCACAGCCGCCCTGCGCGTACTTCTGCCAGCGCCAGCCGCGCGAGTTCGTCCGCGCAGCCATCCAGTTCGGGAAAACACTGCGCGGCTTGCGCGCGCAGCGCGGCCAATTCGGTTTCATAGGCGACAAAGGCAGAACCTGCCGCCAGCCAGCCTTCTTCTTGCGGCGCGGCAAGCTCGGCGGGCGGCGCGCAGCGTACTTCCCCTTGCCGCTGCGCCTGCGCTTCGGGGGTGAGCGAGACGCGATAGCAGGCGGCGTAAGCCTCATTCATCCGCGCATCGGTGGCGACCAGCACGGTGGCGTCATTACGCGCCGCGCGGCGCGCCG
>JAFZMK010000018.1 GCA_017553285.1 Rhodocyclaceae bacterium | reverse complement strand
CAGCGCATCGGGCAGCATGGTGATTTTGTTGCCGGGCATGTAGACCGTCGACAGGCGCTGGCGCGCCAGTTGTCCTGCGGGCGAGGCGCAGTCAAAACCCAGCGCGGGCGCGGCGATGTGAATGCCGATGCGCCAGCCGCCGGAAGGCAGGGCGGTGACGGAAAAAGCGTCGTCAATTTCCGTGGTGCTGGCGTCATCAATCGAAAACGCCTGCACCTCGGCGCGCGGCAGGCTTTGCACGTCAAAGGCGCATTCGGGCAGCGCGGGCGGCTGTGTGCCCTGCGGGAAATGTTCAAACAGAAAACGGTTTAGATGCAGCGCATAGCTTGATTGCAGCGCACCGCAGCGCAGCAGCAGCTTCGCCGGCGATTCCCCGGCATCCACGCAGGCCGCTTCAAAGGCGCGGGTTTCCAGCCGGTTGCGGTCGGGGCGGTAGAGCAGTTGCGGCACCAGCGGCGCGAGTGCTTCGGGCAGGCGTCCGGCAACCAACTCGGCGCGCCAGGCTTCCACCTGTTCGGCTTCGCGGGCGCGGCGCGCTTGTCCCGCCAGCGCCGCCTGCAAGATTTCGGGCGGCGCCTTGCGAAAGCGCCCCTTGCCCTTGCGGTGGAAATACACCGGCGCGCCATGCAGGGCGAACAGCAGTGCTGCCACTTCCGGCGCGCTGGGCGCGTGACCGTAGTATTCGCGGGCAAAATCGGCGACGGCAAATTCACCGTCTTCGCACACTTCCCACAAAAACGCGGCATCCAGCGCCGCCGCGTCCGTCTGCCCGCCATCGAGCAGCGCCTGCGGCTCGGGCGTGGTGTATTCGAGGATGACGTGGGTGCGTTTAACCTTCACCCGCTTGCCGTGCGAAGTCTCCACCTGCAAGGAAGCGCCCGCTTCCGAGAGGATGGTTCCGGCACGAAACACGCCACCGTCTTCAAACAATACAAACATGCTTGGCACCACGCCCGCGCAAATGAAAGGGCGCGATTCTAGCACCCGCGCGGCGTGCGCAAAAAAACCGCCCGTTGCCGGGCGGCCTTGTGTGAGGAGGAGGAGAAGAAGAAACCGGCGCTTAGCGCACGCTCAGCAACTTGGCGGCAGATTCATCATTGCGCTGGGCGTTGGAAATCATCTTGGTTTGCATTTCAAACTGGCGCGCCAGCGAAATCATCTGCACCAGTTGGTCGACCACCTTGACGTTGCTTTTTTCCACGTAGCCGCTGACCACGTAGGCGTTTTCATCGACTTCTGCGGGCGCGCCATCCTTGGTGCGAAAGAGGCCATCGTCGCCGCGTTCAAGGTTGTTTTCATCCGGATTGACCACGCGGATGCGGTCGATGACGTTGATGACGCCGCCCGCATCCGGGTCAATCGCCGAAATCGTGCCATCGGCGCCGATTTCCAGCAGCACGTTGGGCGGAATCGTAATCGGCCCGCCATCGCCCATGATTTGCAGGCCGGAATGCGTGCGCAACATGCCTTCCGGATCCATTTCCAGACTGCCGGCGCGGGTGTACGCCTCGCCGCCGTCGGGCGTTTGCACTACAAACCAGCCCTTGCCCTTGATGGCGACATCGAGCACGTTGCCGGTGTGTTCCAGCGGGCCGGTCTCGAAATTGTTTGCAATCGTCGCATCCACCACGAAGGCGCGGCTGGGCATGGCGTTGGAAATCACTTCCACGCCGCGCAGTTTGTGCATTTCGGCGCGAAAGCCGTCGGTCGACACGTTGGCGAGGTTGTTGGCCACCGCGCCTTGCTGGCCGAGGGTGAATTTGGCGCCGGTCATGGCGACATAGAGAACGCGGTCCATGGTGCTGCCCTCTTGTGCGGGAGACGGCGACAGGCGGTGCGCGCCCGCGCCCGCCTGCCGCTACGCTGTCTGGCCGGGGCCAATCAGCGCAGGTTGACTACGGTTTGCAAGATGGTGTCCTGCGTGCGGATGGATTGGGCGTTGGCCTGATAGTT
>JAFZMK010000187.1 GCA_017553285.1 Rhodocyclaceae bacterium | reverse complement strand
TGGCGCAGCACACCGCCGAACAACTGAACGCGCTGGGCGTGCGCGCACAATGCGCGTCCCTGGCGGCGGTGCGTGCGGCGGATTTGCCGCGTTTCGATGCCGTACTGCTGCTGTGTTCCACTACCGGCGAGGGCGAATTGCCCGAGAGCGCCCGCGCCTTTTTCGCCAGTCTGGGCGAAGGCCGCGCCAAAGGCGTGCGCTATGCCCTGCTGGCGCTGGGCGACAGTCACTACACGCATTTCTGCGCCGGTGGCCTGAAACTGGACGCCGCCTTGCGCGAGGCTGGCGCCACTGCCCTGTTGCCCGCGCACCGCGCCGATGGCGTGCCCACAAACGCCTGGCGCGAATGGATGCAGGCGCTCGCCGCGCCGCTGGGCGTGCCCGCACTGGCGCAAACGCACGCGCCCGAAATGCCCGCAGACAGCCAGCACACCGCCACGCTGGTTGCCAAAACGCGCCTGGACCGCGAGGGCGCCGGTTGCCGTGAAGTCTGGGCGCTGGATTTCGCGCTGGCGCCGCGCGCCGAGTTTCGCGGCGGCGATTTGCTCTTTCTTGCGCCGCCGAATGACACCGTCGCCCGTCCCTATTCCATCGGCAGCGACAGCCGCGAGGCTGACACCGTGCGGCTCACCGTCGGCCTGCACCAATACCGCAACGAGGCGGGCGAGACTGTGCGCGGGCGCACGTCCGACTGGCTGCTGCACCAGTTGGCGGTAGGCGAACAAACCGCCGCGCGCCTGCACCCGCATCCGGATTTCCGCCTGCCGGATGCCGGGGATGCGCCGGTGATTCTGGTCGCCACCGGCACCGGCATCGCCCCGCTGTACGGCTTTTTGCCCGCGCTGCGTGCGCACAAGCGCGATGCCTGGCTGTTCTTCGGCAACGCCCACAGCGCAGGCGACGACCTCTATCGCGCCGACTGGGAAAGCGCGCTGCAAGCGGGCACGCTGAGCCGTCTGGACATGGTGTTTGACAACGAACAGCCCGGCTACGTGCAAGGCGCAATGATTCGCCACGGCGCGGAACTGTTCGCCTGGCTCAACACGCGCGGCGCGCTGCTCTACGCCTGCGGACGCGCCTCCACGCTGGGCGCAGGCGTAGAAGAAGCCCTGAAAACCATCTTCCGCACCCACAGCGGGCAAGACAGCGAGACAGCGGCGCAACAATGGCTCGACACCCTGCGCCAGCAAGAACGCCTGCGCATGGACTTGTTCGGCTAAGCACCCCGCGCAGCGCCCAAAAACAAACGCGGACGCCATACACGGCGTCCGCGTTTTTTGTGCGTCCGCCTCTGGCATCTTTCGTGCGCGGGGTGGCGATATAATCGCCGTTGTTTTCTATTGGATTTCTGCAAGGAGCGCCGCCATGCCCACGCTCGCCTCGCATTCTGCGCAAGAAGTTTCCGCCCTGTACGGTCAGTTATCGCACGAGCAGAAAAACGCGCTGTTTTCCTATCTGGAAAAATTGCTCGCCCAAAACCAGCCCCGCCATGACGATGACAGCGCGACCCAAAGCCTGCTGTCGCTGGCAGGTTCGCTGAAAACCAACATCCGGCTCAGCGATGAAGAACTGGAAGAGGCCATTCGACGTTCTTACTACGCGCGGCGCAAACCATGAATATCGTTGCCGATACCAATCTCTGGGTGCGCTTTTTTACCCGCGATGATGAAAGACAGGCGCAGAAGGTCGTCGACATTTTTACCCGCGCCGACAAGATCATCCTACCTTCCAACGTGTTGTGCGAGTTGGTGTGGGTGTTGTCGTTTTCCTATCAATTCACGCCAGACGTTATTTTTGACAGGCTGGAAAAGCTGCTCCAAAACCCCAAAATCGTCCTCAAAAATGACGAAGTATCTTTCGGTCTGAAGATGTTGCAGCACAACGGCGATTTTGCCGACGGAATCAACGCCTTTGCAGGTCAGGAAATGGCTTTGGGGCAAGCCGCCAGCTTTGTTTCGTTCGACCAAAAAGCCGTCAAACTCCTGAAGCGTATGGGATGCAGCGCGACGCTCTTGTAACGGGTGGCGCAGGCGGTTACGGTTTCGCGCCCACGTCCTGCAAGGCGGCGTGCAGGGCTTCTGGGGGGACGGCGCCTAGCCAGACGCGAAATACCGCGCCTTGCGCGTCGAGCAGCAGTGTGAAGGGCAGGGCGCGCGCTTCGTTGCCCAGCGCGGCGACTTCGTCGAGGACGGCAGATTTGCCTACCAGCAGCGGGTAGGGCGTTTTTTGGGCTTTGCGCCAGAGGGTGACGACTTCGGCGCTGTCCAGCCCGATGCCGACAAATTGCACCGGCGCAAAGCGCCGCGACATTTCTGCCAGCATCGGCATTTCTTTCCGGCACGGGGCGCACCACGATGCCCAGAAATTGACCAGCAGCGGTGCGCCGCGCCATTGCGCCAGCGCCTGTTCGCGTCCGTCGGTATCGGGCAAAACCAGCGACCACAGCGCGTCGGTCGTCTGCGCGGGCGGCTGACGCCCGCACGCCGCTGTCAGCGCCGCTGCGGCCACGGTCAGCAAAAAGGCACGGCGCGCCGGTTTCATGCAGCGGTCTCGGGCGGGGTTTCGCTGCTGCTGGCGTTGGCGCGCAAACGGCGCAGCAACATGCCGAACAGCAACCCCGCCACGGCAGCCAGCGCGGAACCGGCCACCACGCCCAGTTTGGCGGCGCCGAGCAGTTCCGGGTCGTTCTCGAAGGCGAGGTTGGCGACGAAAATCGCCATTGTGAAGCCAATGCCTGCCAGCACGCCAATCAGCACCAGCCCGCCCATGCCCATGTCGGCGGGCAGTTTGCACAGGCGCAGTTTGATGGCGACGAAGGAGGCCAGCAGGATGCCTGCCGGTTTGCCCAGCACCAGCGCCAGCGCGGTCGTCCACAAGACGTGGGCGGTGGCGGTGTGGTCCAGGGAAATTTCGCCGAAGGTCACGCCCGCGTTGGCCAGCGCGAACAGCGGCATGACCACGAAGGACACCCACGGGTGCAGCGACATTTGCGCATGAACCACCGTCGGCAAGACGTAGCGGCGGCTGTGCCCCAGCGCTTTCAGCGACGAGGCCAGCGAATGGCTGGAGGCGGCACCCTTTTCGTGCAGGTCGAAGGTTTCAATGGCCATGCGCGCGCGCGCCACCAGCGCTTCGCGCGAGCGAAACGCCGGATGCACGGGCGTGAGCATCCCCAGCAGCACGCCGGCCAGCGTCGGGTGCGCGCCGGTCTGCAACATGCCCAGCCAGACGATGACGCCGGGTATCACATACGGCGCGGGGCCGGTCGCACCAATCTGGCGCAGCCCGAAAATCAGCGCCACGCCCAGCACCATGGGGATGAAGCCGGCAGGGTCCAGCCCGCCGGAATAAAACACCGCGATGATGAGCACGGCGGCAATATCGTCGATGACCGCCAGCGCCAGCAAAAACACCCGTATCGACGGCGGCAGTCCGCGCCCCAGCAGCGCCAGCACGCCCACCGAGAAGGCGATGTCGGTCGCCGTGGGCACTGCCCAGCCGGTAATCAGTACGTCGTCGCCACCATTGACGCCCAGATAGATGGCCGCCGGCACAATCACGCCGCCGGCAGCCGCTACCAGCGGCAGCAGCGCTGTGCGCAGGTTGGCGAGCACGCCATCGTGCATTTCGTGGCGGATGTCCATGCCGACGACGAGGAAAAACAGCGTCATCAGCGCATCGTTAATCCAGAAATGCAGCGAGCGCGAAAACACCGAATCGCCAAAGCCAATCGTCACCGGGATGTGCCACAGGTGGTGATAGCTCTCTGCCCATGGCGAGTTGGCCCACAGCAGCGCAATGGCCGCTGCCCCCAGCAGCATGATGCCGTTGAAGGCTTCCAGACGCGACAGGCGCGAGAGCGTGCGCGCCAGGCGTTGCGCGGCGCGCGGCGGCGGCAGCGCGGAAAGGTCGGCTTTCTTGTAAATCGGTTCGTTCATGGCAAAGCGTCTTGGGCAAATCGGTGCAAAAAAGGCTGCCATGATAAACCGCGCGGCGGCGCGCCAAAACGCGCGACCAGAAAAAACGCAAAAAGATTCGCCGCCGCCGCGCTTTGCGGGATAATGCCGGGGTTTTTTTCTGTTTTCTTTCCCGCCCGCCGCAGGCTGTTCCATGTCCGACAACACGCCCACTCTGGAAGTTTGTGACCTGCACAAAAACTACGGCGCGCACGAAGTGCTCAAAGGCATCAGCCTGGCCGCGCACGATGGCGATGTGATTTCCATCATCGGTTCCAGCGGTTCGGGCAAATCCACCTTCCTGCGCTGCATCAACCTGCTGGAATCGCCTTCGCGCGGTGCCATCCGCCTGCGCGGGGAAGAACTGCAACTGCGCGCGGGCAAAAATGGCGAGCTGGTCTGCCGCAATCATCGGCAACTGGAAAAGATGCGCGCGCGCATCGGCTTTGTCTTCCAGAATTTCAACCTCTGGCCGCACATGACGATTCTGGACAACATCACGCTCGCGCCCATGCGCGTGCGCGGTCTGGACCGCGCCCAGGCCATCGCCGAAGCTGAGGCGCTGCTGGCCAAGGTGGGGCTGGCGGACAAGCGCAACGCCTATCCTGGCAACCTCTCTGGCGGGCAGCAGCAGCGCGTGGCCATTGCCCGCACGCTGGCGATGAAGCCGGAAGTGCTGCTGTTTGATGAGCCAACTTCCGCGCTCGACCCGGAACTGGTCAGCGAAGTGCTGGGCGTGATTCGCTCGCTGGCCGAAGAAGGGCGCACGATGCTCATCGTCACGCACGAAATGCGCTTTGCCCGCGATGTTTCCAGCCACGTCATGTTTCTGCACGAAGGGCGCATTGAAGAATTTGGCCCGCCGCAAGAAGTCTTTTCGCAGCCGCGCTCGGCGCGTTGCCGCGAATTTCTCGCCAGTCACCTGTAAATCCGTTTCGTTGTTGATTTCCTTTTATTTTTCCGGAGAAAACGCATCATGAAAAAATACTCTGTCCTCCTCGCTGCCCTGTTTGCTGCGGCTGCCTTCTCTGCCCCCGCGCAGGCCGACAAACTGCGCATCGCCACCGAAGGTGCCTATGCGCCGTTCAACTATATCGACGCCAGCGGCAAGCCCGGCGGTTTTGATGTCGATCTGGCGCTGGCGCTGTGCGAAAAAATGCAGGCCGAGTGCGAAATCGTCACGCAAGACTGGGATGGCATCATCCCCGGTCTGCAAGCGCGCCGCTATGACGCCATCAGCGCTTCCATGTCGGTCACGCCGGATCGCCAGAAAGTCGTCGCCTTCACCAAACCCATCTACAAAAACCTGCTCGCCTTCGTCGCCGCCAAAGGCAAGGAATTCCCCGTCGACAAGGCCGGTCTCAAAGGCAAGACGCTGGGCGCGCAGCGCGCCACCATCGCCGCGCAGTATCTGGAAGACAACCTCAGCGACACGGTCAACGTGAAACTCTACAGCACGCAGGACAGCGCCTATCTGGATCTGGCCGCAGGCCGTCTGGACGGCATGGTGTCCGACAAATTCCCCGCCTACGGCTGGTTGCAGACCGACGCCGGCAAGGGCTTTGAGTTCAAGGGCGGGGACATCGACATTGATGACCGCATCGGCATTGCCCTGCGCAAGGAAGACACCGAACTGCTGGAGCGCTTCAATCAGGCCATCGACGAAGTGCTGGCCGACGGCACCTACCAGAAAATCAACGAAAAATACTTCCCGTTCTCCATCTATTGATGGTGCGCGCGGCACTCGGACAGGCTCGCACGCATGTTCCACGGATTTGGTCATCTGCTGATTATCGGCGCGTGGATGACGGTCAAGCTCGCCGTCGCCGGGCTGGTGGTCGGGCTGGCGCTTGGTCTCATCGGCGCGGCGGCGGCGTTGTCGCGCTTTGCGCCGCTGCGCTGGGCGGCCAATACGTGGAACACGCTGATGCGCGGTCTGCCCGAAATGCTGCTGGTGTTGATTTTGTACTACGGCACGGGCGAAGTGCTCTCGCGCATTACCGGCGAACACGTCACCCTCAGCGCCTTTGCCGCCGGTGCCACGGCGCTGGGCATTGCCTTTGGTGCCTATGCTGCCGAAGTCTTTCGCAGCGCGCTGCTGGAAATCCCCAAAGGGCAGCGCGAAGCCGCATTGGCGCTGGGCTTGTCGCGCCGCGATACCTTCACCCGCATCACCCTGCCGCAAGTGTGGCGGCTGGCGCTGCCGGGGCTGGGCAATCTGTTCATCGTGCTGCTCAAGGATACCGCGCTGGTTTCCATCATCGGGCTGGATGAACTGATGCGGCAGGCGGAAAACGCCGCCAATTTCACCAAACTGCCGTTCAGTTTTTATCTGGCCGCTTCCGGCATCTATCTGCTGCTCACCTTCGTGGCCATGCAGGCCATCCAGCACATGGAGCGCCAGACCAACCGTGGCCAGCGCAAGGCGGCGTAAGGCATCATGATGGATGTCGTCAGCAACCTCCTGCTCTTTTTCTACGACGCCATCCACGGCGGCTACAGCGCGCTGTGCCGCGCCATCAGCCAGTGGCTGATTGAACTCGTCGGCTCTTCCGGTGCCGAGCCGTGGAGCAGCTTTGCCCGCCATTCCTACCGCATCCTCATGGGCGTGGGGCTGACGGTCAACCTGATTGTGTTCTCCAGCCTCGTCGGGCTGGTGCTCTCCGTGGGCATTGCGCTGGCGCGCATCTCCAAACACAAGTTGCTGTGGATGCCCGCCTATGCCTACATCTATTTTCTGCGCGGCACGCCGGTGCTGGTGCAGGTCTATCTCATCTACTACGGACTGGGGCAGTTTGCCTTTTTGCGCGGCACGGAAAGCGGCGGCACCTGGCTGTGGGACAACGTGCTCTCCAGCCCGTACTGGTGCGCCATCATTGCCTTCAGCCTGAACGAAGCCGCCTACACCGCCGAAATTTTGCGCGGCGCGATTGTCTCGTTGCCGCGCGGCGAGGTGGAAGCGGCGCAGGCGCTGGGTTTGTCGCGCGTTGCGCAGTTTCGCGACATCATTTTGCCGCGCGCCTTTCGCGTCGCCTTGCCTGCGTACAGCAACGATTTTGTGCTGCTCATCAAAAGCAGCGCGCTGGCTTCCACCATCACGCTGATGGACTTGATGGGGGCAACGCGCGCGGTCATCGCCCGCACCTACATGAACATGGATTTCTTCCTGCTTGCCGGTGTGCTCTATCTCATCATCACCGCCGTGTGCATCGGCGGTTTCCGCCTGCTCGAACGCGCCCTGAGCGCGCATCGCCGCGCCAGCGCGCCACAGCGCCGCACTGGCGTACAAACCGCCTGAGCGCCCCCCGTTTGCTGCCGACAAAACAACGCCGCCTGCCGGGCAACCCCGTGCAGGCGGCGTGTTGTTGTTGGCGGTGCGGCGCGCTTACTTCGCCGACGCTTCCGGCGCGGCTTCGGGTGCAGCCTCCGGCGCAGCTTCGGTGGGCGCAGCTTCCGGCGCGGCTTCGGGGGCGGAATTGACTTCGCCGGTCATCACGACATCCGCGCAGCCTTCATAGCGGCTGTCGCCATAGCGCAGGGCGGCGGACAGTTCGCGCGATTCTTCCTCTTCGCCGTTGAGGCTTTTCACGCAGTTTTCCTGACGCACGGACATTTCCACCGTCACGTCGCCATCCTTGCCGGTGCATTGCATGGCGTTTTCTTCTTCTGCGCACGTCACCGTAATGGTGCGCAAATCGCCATCGGGCGTGCCGATTTCGGGCACGGAAAAACGCAGCGCCTCGCCCATCAAATGCGCTTCCCACGCCGGCGAAAAACCGTTGGCATAGAGGCCAAGGCTCACCACCACGTCAGAAGATTGTTCCTCGGCGGCGGGGGCAGCGGCATCTGCCGCCGGCGGCGTGTTGTTCGCCGCTGGCGCGCCGGCATTCGTAGACGGCTGACAGCCCGCCAACACACCGGCGAGCAACACAAAAGGCAAGGTGGAACGCAATTTCATCATTCGCTTTTCTCCTGAAAAAGACGCGCGCGACGCGCGTACCGAAGCCAATCGACCAGCACCCACACGAGGCTGGCGGGCAACAGGGCGTAGAGTATCACTTGCGCGGCCAGCGGCGGGACGCTGCCAAATCTCGTTACCAACACCAGCCAAAGTACATACAACGCATACCAGGCGAGCAACAGCGCGCCCTGCGCGCGCCCAAGCTGGTGGCGGGCGGCGAGCAGCGGCAGGCAGGCGAGGGTAGCGACCAGCATGAACCAGAGGTCGAAGTGCAGCGCCGCTTCCGGCACCGGGATTGCGCCGCGCGCAAAGACGGCAGCCAGCCCCAGCACCACCAGCAGGTTGCACAGATTGCTGCCCACCACGTTGCCCACTGCCAAATCACCTTCACCCTTGCGCACCGCCACCAGCGAAGTGGCAATTTCCGGCAGGGAGGTGCCCACCGCAACGATGGTCAGCCCGATGACGAATTCGCTCACGCCCAGTTGCCGGGCGACCTCGACCGCCGCCTGCACCAACCAGTCCGCGCCCCATACCAGCCCAATCAGCCCGGCGAGCATCAAGGCGCAGTCCCGCAGCACGCCGCGCCCGCGCGCCGGTGTGGGTGCATCGTCTTCGTCTGCGCACGGCACCGTGCCCGCCCGCCGCGCCTGCCGCACCAGAAAAGCGGTGTAGAGCACCGCCAGGGCAAACAGCACGCCGCCTTCCAGCCGCGTGATGTTGCCGTCGCGCAAAAACAGCACGCTCAACACCGTGGCGACAATCAGCACCGGCATGTCCTGCCGGATTACCTGCCGGCTCACCGCCAGCGGCATCAACAGCGCGGACAAGCCCAATACCAGCAACAAATTGGCGATATTGCTGCCGAGGACGTTGCCCACCGCAATGCCCGCCGTGCCCTGACGCGCGGCGTGAATCGACACCGCCAGTTCAGGCGCGCTGGTGCCGAAGGCCACCACGGTCAGCCCCACCAGCAGCGAAGAAACGCCCAGCGTGCGCGCAAGACGCGCCGCGCCGCGCACCAGCCATTCCGCGCCTGCGACCAGCAAAGCCACACCAACAGCAAACTGCCCAATCTGCATCCACATACCGCAAACTCTCAAATCACACCGGCGCTGCATACGCACGCGCGCCGCAGCGCCGGGATTTTCGCCCGACGATGCGGCGCGCGGCAAGCGGTGCGCCGTCTCTTACAGCCCGGCAGCGGCGCGCAGGGCGGCGGCGCGGTCGGTGTGCTCCCAGCTAAAGCTGGCGTCATCACGGCCAAAGTGACCGTAAGCCGCCGTCTTGGCGTAAATCGGGCGCAGCAAGTCGAGCATCTGGATGATGCCTTTCGGGCGCAGGTCGAAATGCTCACTGACCAGCGCGGCGATTTTTTCGTCCGCGATTTTCCCCGTGCCAAAACTATTGACCATCAAGGACACCGGGCGCGACACGCCAATGGCATACGCCACCTGCACTTCGCAGCGTTCGGCCAGACCGGCGGCAACGATGTTTTTCGCCACATAGCGCCCGGCATACGCGCCAGAGCGGTCGACCTTGGAGGGGTCTTTGCCCGAGAACGCACCGCCGCCGTGGCGCGCCATGCCGCCGTAGGTGTCGACGATGATTTTGCGCCCGGTCAGCCCGCAGTCACCGTGCGGGCCGCCGACCACGAAACGCCCCGTGGGGTTGATGAAATAACGCACGTCGCCTTTGAGCAATTCGGGCGGCAGCACCGGCTTGACGATGGTTTCAATCACCGCCTCGGTGAGTTCTTCCTGACTGACTTCCGGACGGTGCTGGGTGGAGACGACCACGGTATCAATGGCCACCGGCTTGCCGTCTTCATAGCGCACGGTAAGCTGGCTCTTGGCATCCGGGCGCAGCCACGGCAGGCGGCCATCTTTGCGCACCTCGGCTTGCCGCTGCATGATGCGGTGCGCGTAGTAAATCGGCAGCGGCATCAGCGCCGGCGTCTCGTTGCAGGCATAGCCAAACATCAGCCCCTGGTCGCCCGCGCCCTGGTCCAGATCCAGCCCCTCGCCTTCGTTGACGCCTTGGGCGATGTCGGGCGACTGGCGGTTGATGGCGGTGAGGATGGCGCAGCTTTTGTAGTCAAAGCCGGTGTCGGAATCGTCGTAACCGATGCGGCGGATGACCTCTTGTGCGGTTTCGCGGTAATTGACGTGCGCCTTCGTGGTGATTTCGCCGGAAATGACCACCAGCCCGGTGGAAGCCAGTGTTTCGCACGCCACGCGCGCGTGCGGGTCTTCGGCCAGAATGGCATCCAGAATGCCGTCAGAAATCTGGTCAGCGACCTTGTCCGGATGGCCTTCCGAGACCGATTCCGAGGTGAACAAATACGAATTGCTCATGCAACATGCTCCTGTAAAAACAAATCCCCGTACCAGCGTAGCGTAGCCAGTCCCGGGGATTGTGAGAGCAGCGACGCTTTAGCAGTATTTTCGGCAACCGTGCCGCAACGCCCTGCAAGTTGTCGTTTAACTCGGCGTCTGGTTCATAATTGTACCTTTTTTCTCCGCCGCCGCCATGCTTGTGTTTGTGTTTCGCCTCCTTGGCCGCCTGCCGCTGGTCTGGGTGCACCGCCTCGGTGCGCTGGCGGGCTGGCTGGCGTACCTGGGCAGCGCCCGCCACCGGCACACTTTGCGCGAAAACCTCGCGCGCGCCGTGGGCGAAGTGCGCGCGCGCGAATTGCGCCGCGCCGCCATCGCCGCCTGCGGGCAGCAGATTCTGGAACTGGCCTGGGTGTGGCAGCGGCCACTGGATGAAGTGCTGGCGAAAATCGTCCGCGTCGAAGGCGCACAGCATATCCGCGACGCGCAGGCCGCCGGGCGCAGCCTGCTGGTGCTCACCCCGCATCTGGGCTGTTTTGAGTTGTGCTCGATCTGGTTTGGCACACACATGGGTTCTTGCACCGTGCTCTATCGTCCGCCCCGCCAGCGCGCGCTGGAACCCATCCTGCTTGCCGGGCGCGAACGCGGGCAAGTGCGTCTGGCTGCCGCCAACGCCCACGGCGTGCGCATGTTGGTGCGCACGCTGCGTGAAGGCGGCACAGTCGGCATCTTGCCGGACCAAACGCCCAAAAGCGGCGACGGCATCTGGGCGACGTTTTTCGGCAAACCCGCCTGGACGATGACGCTGGCCGCGCGCCTGTCCGAAATGCGCAATGTCGACGTGCTGATGATGCGCGCCGAACGCCTGCCGCGCGGCGCAGGCTACGTCCTGCATATCCGCCCGCCTGCGCCGTCCGTGGCAGGCGAACTGGCCGCGCGCGCGCAAGCCATCAACCACGCCATTGAGCACGAAATTCTCGCTTGTCCGGCGCAATACCTTTGGGCGTATCCGCGCTACAAGGTGCCCGGCGAAGCCGCCCCCTTGCCGCCCGAATTTTCCGCCCCCGCCGCATGAAACCCGCCGCCTTTCTCGCCAGTCATCTTGCTGTCCTGTTCATGCGCGGCTGCGCACTGTTGCCGCTGCCCGTGCTCGCCCGTGTGGGCGAAGGGCTGGGCACGCTGGCGCGCCACCTGCTGCGCCGTCGCCGCCAGATTGCCGCCACCAACCTGCGACTGTGTTTTCCCGAACTTGATGAGGATGTGCGCGCGCGCCTGCTGGCGGCGCATTTTCGCGTGCTCGGGCGCAGTTTTCTGGAACGTGGCTTG
>JAFZMK010000186.1 GCA_017553285.1 Rhodocyclaceae bacterium | reverse complement strand
CGTCCGCCCCCGCATCCAGCAACTGCCGCAGCCGTGCCACATCGCCGTTGCTCGCCGCCTGCGCCAATTCCGCTGCCATGTTTTCCATATTCGTCACCTTTCAAAACGAGCGTAACACGCAAGCCCAACCCGCAAGGATGCCCAAAATGCCATTCCAGCAAAACGGACGACGGGCGCACCGCCATGCGTTATAGCATGGTTTCGTTGCTGTGGCGGGAATAGGGCAGAGCGGACTCCCAACGCATGGTGCCGAGCAGGGCGATGGTTTTTATGGAGAGGTTGCGGTGCAGGGGAAATCCGGACGGCTGTGGTGGAACTGCCCGAAAGGGAAGAAGGGCAGATTGTCTTTACCAGGCTGGTGAAAAACCCCGCGCCATCTCCCGCCCAAAAAACCCCGGAAAAATGGTAAAATACACATTGTATTCAACAACTTTGTGAGAAATCCATGCGTGGCAGTGATTGTGTTCAAGGGGCGATGTTCAGTTATGTGGATTTGGAAGCGCGGATTCCTGAGGCGCATCCGTTGCGCAAGATGAAGATTGCTGTCGATGCCATTCTCGCCTCGATGAATGACGAGTTTGAGCGTCCCCACCCCCGCCGCCGAACCGCTTCAAGGCGGGCGCGTCCACGTCGCCGCTAAAGCGGCTTCCGACTCCGGCGGGCGAAGCGGTGCTTCGCCTTTCGCCTCCGTCCCCCTTGGGGGCAGTGAGTGACAGACCGCACAAGCGGGCTGGCGCGAACGTGGGGGCGTCATCCTGTACAAAAAATCGCCCGGTTCCGAACCGAAGCTGCGTTATCTCGGTCACGCCTTGATGGAAAACAGCAACGGTCTTGTGGTGGATGTCGAGATCACGCAAGCCACGGGCAGAGCCGAGCGCGAAGCGGCCAAAAAGATGGCCGCGCGCACCATCCGCCGCCCCGGTGCCACGCTGGGTGCGGACAAAGGTTACGACGCATCCGAATTTGTGCAGACCCTGCACGCCATGAATATCACCCCCCACATCGCAGCGAAAAAAAGAGGTTCCGCGATGGAAGAACACGTCACGCAGCAAGATGACTACCGCATCTGGCTGAAATTGCGCAAGCGTATTGAAGAAATCTTTGGCTGGGTGAAAACGATTGGAGGCTTTCGCAAAACCCGCTTCATTGGCACCGCAAAAGTGCAAGCGCAAGCGCTGCTGACCTTTGCCGCCTGGAATCTCACGCGCATGTCGACGCTTCTGGGCTGGCGCGGCAGACCTGCATAAGGAGAGGTGCGCCCAAAAACCGAAAAACAGCACAAAAATCCCACAAAAACCCCAAAAAACCACCCGATTTGACGCGAAATCGGGCAAAAACCGGCAGAGAAATTCGTTTTTTGAAATTCAGAGGCAGGAAAGCGGCGGCAAGGCTTGATTTTTCACCGTCCTGCTAAGAAAGCCGCACAACGCAGAACAATTCACCGCCCCGCCTGGTCGCTTGCCTCGCCCCACGCCGCAATCCACGGCAGGCCGCGCGCGCCCACGCGCAGCAGCGGGCCGGGCGGCGTGG
>JAFZMK010000185.1 GCA_017553285.1 Rhodocyclaceae bacterium | reverse complement strand
TGTTCATCTACCGCGACGAGGTCTACAACCCCGATTCCCCCGACAAGGGCAGCGCCGAACTCATCATCGGCAAACACCGCAACGGCCCCACCGGCATGGTGAGGCTGACCTTCATCGGCGAGAACACCCGCTTTGAAAACTACGCCAACCCGACCCTGATGGGGCAGTGATGCATGGATATTCAAACGCAATTTAACCGCGTGGCGAAAGACTACGACCAAAACCGCCGCAAATTCATCCCGTGCTTTGACGAGTTCTACGAAGGCACGACCGCCTTTGTCGCCGCCAGCATCGCCGTGCCCAAACGGGTGCTGGACCTGGGCGCGGGCACCGGGTTGCTCACCGCCTACTGGCAGGCGCATTTTCCGCAAGCCGAATATGTGCTGGTCGATGTCGCCGAAGACATGCTGCGGCAAGCGCAAGTGCGCTTTGCCGGTTGCGCCAAGGTCTCGCGCCTCGTGCTCGATTACACGCAGACGTTCCCCGAAGGCGAATTTGACGCCATCGTCTCGGCGCTTTCCATCCACCATCTGGAAGACGCGGACAAGGCGCAGCTTTTCGCCCGCATCCACGCCGCGCTGCCCGCCGGTGGCATCTTCGTAAACTACGACCAGTTTTGCGCCGAGACGCCGCAAATGAGCCGCCTCTTTGATACCCACTGGCACGCGCAGATTGCGCAAAGCGGTTTGAGCGAACAAGAGCAGGCGCGCTGGCAGCAACGCAAGCAGCTTGACCGCGAATGCTCCGTGGAACGGGAAGCGGCCATGCTGCGCCAGAGCGGTTTTTCGACCGTGCAATGTCTCTACGCCTGCCGCAAGTTTGCGGTGCTGGCGGCCATCAAATAAGCAGCCAGACGGGGGAGGGCGCAGCATGATTGTGTGCGGCATCGCAGGCTGGTCGGGCGCGGGCAAAACCACGCTGCTGGAAAAACTCATCATTGCCCTGCGCGCGCGCGGCGTGCGCGTGGCAAGCATCAAGCACACCCATCACGAAGTCGACGTCGACCGCCCCGGCAAGGATTCCTGGCGACACCGCGCCGCCGGTGCCGAGCGCACGCTGCTGGTGGGCAAAAACCAGTGGGCGCTGATGGGCGAAGTGCGCGCCGATGCCGCGCCCGGCCTGGAGATGCAACTGCACATGCTGGGCGGCGCAGAGGTCGTCCTCATCGAAGGTTTCAAGCGCAGCGCGCTGCCCAAGATTGAAGTCTTCCGCGCCGAACTCGGCAAGCCGCCGCTGTGGCCGCAAGATGAAACCATCCGCGCGCTGGCGGCAGATGCAGCGCCGCCCGATTGTCCGCTGCCGGTGTTTGCGCTGGAAGATGTTGCGGCGCTGGCAGATTTTCTTTTGCAACTTCCTCACTACGAAAAACATGCTCACGCCTGAAGAAGCCCTGGATTTTTTGCTGGGCGAAGCGCGCCCGCTGAAAGACGAAACCGACTGTGCGCTTGATGATGCGCTGGGCGCGGTGCTCGCCGCCGATGTGCCTTGCCCCATCGACTTGCCCGGCGCCGACCTCTCCGCCATGGACGGCTACGCCGTGCGCGCTGCCGACACCTTTGATGCCGCCAGCCTGCCGGTTGCCGCCCGCATCGTTGCCGGTGCGCGCGAATGTGCGCCGCTGCCGCAAGGCAGCGCCGCGCGCATTTTCACCGGCGCGCCGCTGCCTGCGGGGGCGGACACCGTCGTGATGCAGGAAGAATGCCGCGCGGAAAATGACCGCGTGGTTTTTTCGCGCACCGTGGAAGTTGGCAGCAACGTGCGCCGTCGCGCATCCGAAATGGCGCAAGGTGCGCTGTTGCTCGCGGGCGGCACGCGCATCAGCGCCGCCCACATCGGGCTGGCCGCCAGCGCCGGCATTGCCCGGCTGCGCTGCCGGCGGCGTTTGCGCGTTGCCTTGCTGTGCACCGGCGACGAACTCGCCGCCCCCGGCGAGCCGCTGCGCCCCGGGCAAATCTATAACGCCAACCGCGCGCAGCTTGCCGCGCTGCTTGCGCGTTTGGGCTGCGACGTGCGCGTGTGCGCCCCCGTGCCCGACCGTCTGGACACCCTCCGCGCTGCGCTGAAAGATGCGGCGGCGCGCTGCGACGTGCTGCTCACCACCGGCGGGGTCTCGGTGGGCGAAGAAGACCACGTCAAAGCCGCCGTCGAGGCGGAAGGTGAGCTGCGGCTGTGGAAAATCGCCCTCAAGCCCGGCAAGCCGCTGGCTTTCGGGCGCGTGGGGGAAAGTGACTTCATCGGGCTGCCGGGCAATCCGGTTTCCTGCTTCGTCACCTTCTTGCTGTTCGTGCGCCCCTTTTTGCTCGCCCGCATGGGCGCGGCGCAGCCGCGTGCGCGCAGCCTGCGTCTGCCCGCCGGGTTTGCCCGCGACAAAATCCAGAACCGCACGGAATATTTACGCGCGCGACTGGATGACGAAGGCCGCGTGGTGCCCTGCGCGCAGCAAGGCTCTGCCGCGCTCGCCGCGCTGGCTGCTGCCGACGGGCTGGCGGTGCATCCGGCGGGGGCGGCCATCGCCCTGAATGAGACAATCGAATTTTTCCCCTTTCACGCCCTGCTGTCATAACAAAACAAGGAGACACCGATGAAATTGCGCATTCTCTATTTCGCTTCGCTGCACGAAGCCCTCGGCTGCGACGCGGAAACCATCGACCCGCCCGCGAACATCACCACGCTGGGCGCGCTGCGCCAGTGGCTTGCCGGGCGCGGCGGTCCCTGGCAGATGCTGGCAGAGCGCGACGATTTGCGCATGGCGCGCAACCAGAAAGTCGCCCGTGCCGATTCGCGTCTGGACGATGGCGACGAAGTCGCCTTCTTCCCGCCGGTGACCGGAGGCTGACCCATGCCGCGCGCAAACGGGGAAGCGGGCGAACTTGCCCTGCACATTCAGGTGCAGGAAGCCGCACTGGAGGTTGCCGCTGAACTGGCGCATTTGCAGCGCTTCGGGCAAAGCGGCGCGCAGGCGACCTTCACCGGCTTCGTGCGCGATTTTGGTGATGCGCGCGAAGTGTGTGCCATCACGCTGGAACACTATCCCGGCATGACCGAAGCGGCGCTGCACGACATCGTGCAAGAAGCTGCCCGCCGCTGGCCGCTGCACGCGGTGCGCATCCTGCACCGCGTAGGATACGTGGCGCTGGGCGAAGCGATTGTGTTCGTCGGCGTTGCCAGCGCGCACCGCCGCGCCGCCTTTGCCGCCTGCGAGTTCATCATGGACATGTTGAAGACGCGCGCGCCGTTCTGGAAAAAAGAACATTGCACGGACGGCAGCGCGCAGTGGGTTGCCGCCCGTCATGGTGATAGCGAGGCGGCGCGGCGCTGGCAGGTGCCGTAAAACCGGCAGGCAACAAAAAAGCGCCCGAAGGCGCTTTTTGCTGCGGCGTTCATCTGCCGCGTGAAGTCAGCAAGACCTCACTTTTTCTTGGTGGCATTGCCCATGGTTTGGTTGAACATCTGGAAGGCGTCGGCAGAGACGCGAGCCATTTGCTCGAAGGCGCTGCGGGTGGTGTCGATGGCGGTTTGCACCGCGTTCATCATGTTCTGGTCATTGACCGGCATACCCTGGAACATTTTCTGGAACACTTCCAGCACGTCTTGACCGCCGCTGGAGAGTTGGGCGCCGACCAGTTTGCCGACTTCGGTTTGCGCACGGCTGGCAAGCTCGGTGATTTCGCGGGCGCATTGCAGCATTTTTTCAGCGGAAGACTGAGCGAAACGGGTACGCAGTTCCATCATCTGCTGCGGGTCTTTCGCGGAGCTGATGGCTTTCGCATTATTCACACCGTCTTCGAACAGGCTTTTGGCGGTCGCAACTTGCAGCTCCATGATGCGCTGCGAGTTTTCGATGGAAAGCTGAGCAAGACGCATGGCGGCTTCGAGGTTTTTCTTTTGCAGGTCGCTCAGTTGTTCCGGCTTGGTGATCATAGTCTTCGTCCCTATATAAGTGGTTGTAGAAAAAAGAAGCGGAACCGAGGTTCCACGCGCGAATGGTAGCGCGTTTTTTCGTGCTGTGCCACAGCGTTACAAAAAACGCGCGGGGGGGGGGCAAATTTTGTTGCAGTGCAGCAACAAGCGCGCAGCGCCCTTGATTCCCGCCTTTCCGTCCCCATCTTGGAAGCAGGACAAACCACTTCCCCACGAGGATTTTCACCATGCGAATGGACAAACTGACCACGGCCTTTCAGGCCGCCCTGGCGGACGCGCAAAGTCTGGCGCTGGGGCAGGATAACCCCGCCATTGAACCGGCGCACGTGCTGGCGGCACTGCTGGCGCAGCCGGATGGTTCGGCGGCAGCACTGTTGCAACGCGCCGGCGCGCAACCGGCAGCGCTCAACAATGCGCTGAAAACCGCGCTGGAAAACCTGCCGCGTCTGGAACATCACGAAGGCGAAATTGCCATCAGCCGCGATCTGGGCAAACTGCTGAACATGGCTGACCGCACCGCGCAGCAGCGCGGCGATCGCTTCATCGCCAGCGAACTGTTTTTGCTGGCGATGCTGCACGACAAGCAGCATGGCCGTCTGCTCAAAGACGCCGGCGTGCAAGAGGCGGCACTCACCGCCGCCATTGATGCTGTGCGCGGTGGTGCGACCGTCGACAACGCCGGGGCGGAATCGCAGCGCGAGGCGCTGAAAAAATATTGCCTGGATTTGACCGAACGCGCCCGCGCCGGCAAGCTCGACCCGGTCATCGGGCGCGACGATGAAATCCGCCGCTCGATTCAAATTCTGCAACGGCGCACGAAAAACAACCCGGTGCTGATTGGCGAACCCGGCGTGGGCAAAACCGCCATCGTCGAAGGGCTGGCGGCGCGCATCGTCAATGGCGAAGTGCCCGAGACGCTGAAAGACAAGCGCGTGCTCTCGCTGGACATGGCGGCGTTGCTTGCCGGGGCGAAATATCGCGGCGAGTTTGAAGAGCGCCTCAAAAGCGTATTGCAGGACATCGCCCGCGAAGAAGGGCGCGTCATCCTCTTCATCGACGAAATTCACACCATGGTGGGCGCGGGCAAGGCCGAAGGCGCGATGGACGCAGGCAACATGCTCAAGCCCGCGCTGGCGCGTGGTGAATTGCACTGCATCGGTGCCACCACGCTGGATGAATACCGCCAGTACATCGAAAAGGATGCCGCGCTGGAACGGCGCTTTCAGAAAGTGCTGGTGGAAGAGCCGACGGTGGAAGCGACCATCGCCATCCTGCGCGGCTTGCAGGAAAAGTACGAAATTCACCACGGCGTGGAAATTACCGACCCTGCCATCGTCGCTGCCGCCGAACTTTCCAGCCGCTACATTACGGATCGCTTTTTGCCCGACAAGGCCATCGACCTGATTGATGAAGCCGCCAGCCGCATCAAGATGGAAATTGATTCCAAGCCCGAGGTGATGGACAAGCTCGACCGGCGCATGATTCAGTTGCAGATTGAGCGCGAGGCGGTGAAGAAAGAAAAGGACGACGCTTCGCGCAAACGCCTGCAAGGCATCGAAGAAGAACTGGCGCGCCTGAGCCGCGAGTACAACGATCTGGAAGAAATCTGGAAAGCGGAAAAAGCGCGCGCGCAAGGGTCGACCCACATCAAGGAAGAAATCGAACAGTTGCGCGCACAGATGGCAGATTTCCAGCGCAAGGGGCAGCTCGACAAAGTCGCCGAACTGCAATACGGCAAGCTGCCGCAACTGGAAGCGCAACTGAAAGCGGCGGAGACCGAAGGGGCGAACGGCGCACCGTTCCGGCTGCTGCGCACGCAGGTGGGCAGCGAGGAAATCGCCGAAGTCGTCTCGCGCGCCACGGGCATTCCGGTCGCCCGCATGATGCAGGGCGAGCGCGAAAAACTGCTGCACATGGAAGCACATCTGCACGAGCGCGTCGTCGGTCAGGAAGAAGCCGTGCGGCTGGTTGCCGAGGCCATTCGCCGCTCGCGCGCAGGTCTTTCCAGTGAAAACCGCCCCTATGGTTCCTTCCTCTTTTTGGGGCCGACCGGCGTGGGCAAGACGGAATTGTGCAAAACGCTGGCCGGTTTCCTCTTCGATTCGGAAGATCACCTGATTCGCATCGACATGAGCGAATTCATGGAAAAGCATTCCGTCGCCCGCCTGATTGGTGCGCCGCCGGGCTACGTCGGCTATGAAGAAGGCGGCTACCTCACCGAACAGGTGCGGCGCAAACCGTACAGCGTCATCCTCTTTGACGAAGTGGAAAAGGCGCACCCGGATGTTTTCAACGTCCTGCTGCAAGTGCTCGACGACGGGCGCATGACGGACGGGCAGGGCAGAACGGTGGACTTTCGCAATACCGTCATCGTCATGACTTCCAACCTCGGCAGCGAGCGCATCCAGCACCTGGCAGGCGAAAGCAACGAAGCGATGAAAGCCGCCGTGATGGACGAGGTGAAGGGCTTTTTCCGCCCCGAGTTCATCAACCGCATTGATGAAGTCATCGTCTTCCACGCCTTGCGCGAGGAGCACATTCAGGGCATCGCGCGCATCCAGTTGCAGTATTTGCAGGCGCGGCTTGCCCGCCTCGATTTGCACCTGGAAGTCGCCCCCGACGTGCTCGCGCTGATTGGCCGGGCAGGGTTTGACCCGGTGTTTGGCGCCCGCCCGCTCAAACGTGCCATGCAGGACAAACTGGAAAACGCGCTGGCGCGCGAAATCCTCGAAGGCCATTTTGCTGCGGGCGACACCATCGCCGTGCGGCTGGACAAAGGCGAAGCACTGCGTTTTGAAAAACAGGCGCGGGGCGCATAAACTCGCACGCATCTTGCCCGGTGCGGCACAGCCCGCCGGGCGCTGTTTTTTCACCGTATGCCCAAACACAGCACCTTACGCCCGCTGCTTGCGGAAGATTTGGACGCCGTCTTGCGCATCCAGCGCCAGTGTTACCACACCGCTTTGCTGGAAGACGGCGCGGCGCTGGCGGCCAAAATCGCCGCCGCCAACCAGTACGCCGTGCCCACCGCCTGGTGCGCCGAGCATCCGCAAGGCGCGCTGCTTGCCTACGCCATCGCCTATCCCCTGAACCCGGCGCGCCAGCCGCCGCGCTGGAATACGCCGTGCGCGCCCGCGCCCGTCGCGGACGCCACGCACCTGTATGTACACGACATTGCCGTCGCCCCCGCCGCGCGCCGCGCGCGTCTGGCAGAACGTTTGTTGGCACGGGTGCTGGCGCAGGGACGCGCCTTGCATCTTGCGCGCGCAGCACTCGTCGCCGTGCAGGGCGCGCAGCACTACTGGCGGCGGCAAGGTTTTGTTTTGTCTGCAAACAACGCGCCATTGCTGGACAGTTTTGGCGTCGATGCGCAGTGGATGGAGCGTGCCAACCCGCACGAACCCGCGCCGCGCGCCGCATTGACGGCACTTTGCCGGGCGGATTCACCGCCAGAGTGTGCAAAGGTGTTGTAAGTGTGCCAATTTCCGCCAGATCCGCGCTTGCCGGGGTGAGTGTCGCAGGTGCAAGCACACGCCGGATCGGCGATAATGACGGCTGCTGGCGCGCCGTGCGCCCGCGTCTCGCAAAAGTTCTTCATCTTGTTGAAAACATTGCGATTTTCACAAACCCCACCGACCAGAGCGCTTCCCCGCACAGATACGGAAACAGAAACAAATCAATGGAAAAGACTGACAGCACGAACCCCATCTACGTGTTCATGGATTTCGACGGCGTCACCCACCCGTGGGGCGGCGTGGAGGATTTCCGCTGCCTGCCGCTGATTGAAGACGTGCTGCGTCGCCACGAAGAAACCCGCATCATCATTTCTTCGGATTGGCGGGTGCTCTTTGCCATGCCCAAACTGGTCGCCCGTTTCTCGCCCGATTTGCGCGAGCGCGTCATCGGCGGCTCGCCGCATCTGGTGCCGAAAAACGGCATGGAACTGCGCGGTCTGCGCGAAAAAGAAGCCATGCTCTGGCTTGCCCAGCATGTCAGCGATGTCGACGCCGCCCTGTGGTGCGCCATTGATGACGCGCCGGGCAACTGGCTGACGCGCGAGCGGCTGGTTTTGACGGACTTCAAAACCGGCTTCACGGAAGAAGACGCCGGCATTTTCGACCGCATCCTCACCGGTCTGAAAACCAACCCGCAGCCGGTCAGAAAAGTCGCCAACAGCCGCCGTTCCGTGCTGGAGCGCGACGCCGATGAGTTCTAAGCGCCGCCGCTGCCTGTCTTTCGCCGCCGCCCTGTTTTTGCACACCGCCAGCGCGTGGGCGCAAACGCCGGAAGCCGACGGCATCGTCACCCTGACCGCCGGCATGTACGCCATTTCCGCCGAAATTGCCGACCGCTTCGATACCCGCCAGCATGGTTTGATGGGGCGCACGCAAATGGCTGCGCACGAAGGCATGTTGTTTGTCTTTGATCAGCCCGCGCGCCAGTGCATGTGGATGAAAAACACCTTGCTGCCGCTGTCGGTCGCCTTTCTGGACCTGGACGGGCGCATCGTCAATATTGAAGACATGGAGCCGCAAACGCTCGACTCGCACTGTTCGCGTGTGCCCGTGCGCTACGCGCTGGAAATGAACCGTGGCTGGTTTGCCCAGCGCGGTCTGGGGGAAGGGACGCGGATTGAAGGCGTAGCGGGGCGGCTGGCAGTCAACTAAGGCGCGCGCGCCGCGCTACAAACTCACCTGCTGGCTGTGCACCGCCTCGCCAAAGAACAGCGCCGAGTGGGCGTCAAAATCGCGCGTCGAATCCGTGGTGCAAAAACTGCGCGCACCATTGCGCGAGAGCAGGCAGTCGATTTCGGGGTGCCGTTGCAGGTAATCCACCAGACTGGTGGCGACCAGCTTGCCTTGTGAAACCAGCCGCACACCTGCGGGCAGGTGCGCGGCAATCTGTTTGCGCAGCAGCGGGTAGTGCGTGCAGGCCAGCAGCACGGTGTCGATTTGCGCGCTTTGCGCAAACAGCGCGCGGATGCGGTCGGCAACGAAATAGTCCGCGCCCGGCGTGTCGATTTCGTTGTTTTCCACAATCGGCACCCACATCGGGCAGGCTTGCTGATAGACCTTTAGCTGCGGGAAAAAGTGGGCAATTTCGGTGGGATACGAAGACGAGGCGACCGTACCGCGTGTGGCCAGAATGCCGATGCTGCCGCTGTGCGAATACTGGCCGATCGATTCCGTGCTTGGGCGCAGCACGCCGAGCACGCGCCGCAGCCGCGCGATGTGCGGCAAATCGTTTTGCTGGATGCTGCGCAGCGCCTTGGCCGAAGCGGTGTTGCAGGCCAGAATCACCAGCGCGCAGCCCTGACGGGCAAACCAGCGCACCGCTTCCAGCGTGTACTGATAGACCGTCTCAAACGAACGGGTGCCGTAGGGCGTGCGGGCGTTATCGCCCAAATAAAGATAGTCGTACTGCGGCAGGGCGTTGATGAGTTCGCGCAGCACGGTCAGCCCGCCGTAGCCGGAATCAAACACGCCGATGGGCGCAGGGCGCTGCCCGGCAGCTTCGGGGTGGAGAAGGGCAGAACGTTCAGCGCACATGGATGGCTACCGTGCCGCCCCGCCACATGCGGCCAATGCACACGCCCTCACAGCGGTAGCTGGCAAACGCCGCCTGCACCTGGGGCAGCGCATCGGGCGCGCAGGTCACCAGCAGACCGCCGCTGGTTTGCGGGTCGGTGAGCAGCGTTTTTTGCCATTCCTGCATTTGCGGCCAGTGAATCGCATCGCTGTAAGCGGCGAAGTTGCGCGCGCTCGCCCCGGTGCGCACGCCTTCGCGCGCCAGCACCGCCGCGCGCCGCAGCAAGGGCAGGGCGGCGAAATCGAGCTGCGCCGCGCAACCCGAAGCGCGGCAAATTTCCAGCAAATGCCCCGCCAGACCAAAGCCGGTCACGTCCGTCAAGGCGTGCACGTCCGGCAACTTTGCCAGCGCGGTGCCGGCGCGGTTGAGCGTAGTCGTCCAGCGCACCATCTCGGCGTATTCGTCCGTGCTAAGCAGCCCTTTGCGCAGCGCCGCCGAATAAATGCCAATGCCCAGCGGTTTGCCCAGCACAATCAAATCGTCGTCGCGCGCGCCCGCGTTGCTTTTCAGGCGCGCCGGGTCGACCACGCCGATGGCGACCAGCCCGTAGACCGGTTCAGGAATGTCGATGGAATGCCCACCCGCCACCGGAATGCCCGCCTGGGCGCAGACTTCCGCGCCGCCGGACAAGATGCGGCCAATGGCCTGTTTCGGCAGACGGTCCAGCGGCATCCCCACCAGCGCCAGCGCAAACAGCGGCGTCGCGCCCATGGCGTAGAGGTCCGAGATGGCATTGGCGGCGGCGATGCGGCCAAAATCGTGCGGGTCATCGACAATTGGTGTGAAAAAATCCGTAGTCGCCACAATGGCTTGATGTTCGTTCAGTTGCCAGACGGCGGCGTCATCGCTTTTATCGTTGCCCACCAGAAGCTGCGGCGGGCAAATGCCGGCGGGCATCTGCGCCAGCAAACCTTGCAGCACGCCCGGCGCAATCTTGCAGCCGCAGCCGCCGCCGTGCGAAAAAGTGGTCAGCCGGATGGGCGGTTCTTTCTTCATGGGGCACCCCGCGCGAAAAACACGGAAAACAAAAACCCGCTAATGATAATGCGCGCCAGCGGCGCTTGTCTTGCCGAAGGTGCCCGCACACAGACGCAGCTTCCTTCATTCGGCGCAGCATTCAAATGAGATAGATTTTTATCTACGCGGTATCCAGATGAAAATTGCGGTCATTTACAAACTTTGTAGTAAATTTTTCCATTTCAAGGAAAACTTTATCTCATATTTTTTGCGCATTGATTTATAACGGATTTTCAGGTCGGAAAATGGCATCTCTGGGCGCAAATGAGAACAATGCTTATTCATGCGGGCGGTTTTCGCGAAAAGGTCGCTTTTGACATAAAAAAATACTTGAACCGCCAGATTTATCGCATACAATGCGCCCCGTCAGATTTCAGTTTGACGCTCTCGTCTCTTAACCATGGAGGAATGCACCATGAACCAATCCCGTCGTACTTTCCTGAAAGTCGGTAGCGCCGCGCTGGCCATGATTCCGGTGACCGTCATCGCCGCCAAAAACGAAGGTTTGCGCACCGCGATGAAATATGTCGACAACGGCCCGGAAGCGGACAAACACTGCGTGAACTGCCTGCACTTCGTGCCGGGCGCCACGCCGGACGCGCAAGGCGGCTGCAAACTGTTCGCGGGCGACACTGAAATCGCTCCGAAAGGCACCTGTACCGCCTTCGCCAAGAAGCCGTAATTTTTAAGGACTGCGCAATCTTGCAAGGGCAGCCAGCGGGCTGCCCTTGTTGTTTTTGGCGCGCATCCGGGCGGACAGGGCGGGCGCGGGCGCAAAGAACGATGACGCAGTGCAGCAAACTCGGGTATCATCGCCCGATTACGCGCTTTGCATAGCGCATTGGTATTGTTTTCGGGAAGATGATTCGGAATTTCATCCGCAAGGTGTTACGGCGGCGGCCTGTGAAGGCACAGAAGGGCGGCGGAAAGGGCGTCGTGCTGGCAGCCCACCGGCACGGAATTCATCGCGGGCGCATTTCACCGGCAGCCTTCAATGTCTGCGACACCTTGCAGCGGCGCGGTTTTCAGGCGTTTGTCGTGGGCGGTGCGGTGCGCGATTTGCTGCTGGGCGTGACACCAAAAGATTTTGACGTTGCCACCAACGCCACGCCCGAAGAAGTGCGCGCCGCCTTTCGCCGTTCCCGCATCATCGGGCGGCGCTTTCGCATTGTGCACGTCATGCAGGGCAGGGAAGTCATTGAGGTGACGACCTTCCGTTCCGGGCAGGAAGCGAAAACCGACGAACATGGCCGCATCTTGCAGGACAACGAATTCGGCACCCAGGCCGAAGATGCCATGCGCCGCGATTTCACCGCCAACGCACTGTATTACGACCCGCTGGCCGAACACATCGTCGATTATCACCACGGTGTCGCCGATATTGAAGCGCGCGTGCTGCGCATCATCGGCAATGCCGCCACGCGCTACCGCGAAGACCCGGTGCGCATGTTGCGCGCCGTGCGCCTCGGTGCCAAGCTGGGGCTGGAAATTGATGAAGCCGTGCGCGCCCCCATCCGCGAACTGGCGCCGCTGCTGGGCAACGTGCCCGGCGCGCGGCTGCTGGAAGAAATGATCAAACTGCTGCAATGTGGCCACGCGCTCGCCTGCGTGCGCCAGTTGCGCAAGGAAGGGCTGCACCACGGTCTGTTGCCGCTGCTCGACGTGATTCTGGAACAACCCGCCGGGCAGCGGTTTGTGCGCATTGCGCTGGAAAACACCGACGAGCGCGTGCGCGCGGGCAAATCCGTCGCCCCCGGTTTTCTGTTCGCCACGTTGCTGTGGCACGAAGTGCTCGTCGTGCGCGAAGCGCGCAAAGCGCACGTGCCCGTCGCCCAGCAAGCGTTTTTTGAAGCGATGGACATCGTGCTGGGTCGTCAGGGCGACAAACTCGCCATCACCCGCCGCATCGCCACCGACATCAAAGACATCTGGGCGCTGCAACCGCGTTTCGCCCGCCCCGCGCGCAACGCGCGCCGCCTCATCCATCATCCGCGTTACCGTGCCGGCTGGGATTTTCTGCGCCTGCGCGCCGAAGCCGGCGAAATCGACTCCGCCTTGCCCGACTGGTGGCACGCCTTCGCCCACGCCAGCGAAGAAGAACGCAACCAACTCATGCAAAACCTGCCGCCGGGCGCAAAAGACAACGAAGGCGGGCGACGCCGGCGGCGGCGCCGTTCGCGTCGGCGCAGCGCGCGCAGCGAAGCGCAACTGGACGGGCAGGGCGCCGACACCCCCGTCACGCAGCCCGGCGCGCCAACGCCTGCCGCCGCCTGCGAGGAAGCCTGATGCCGGTTGCGGCCTACGTCGGCTTTGGTGCCAACCTCGGCGACACCCGCGCCATGTTTGCCCGCGTCCGCGAAGCCTTGTCCGCCTTGCCGCACACCACGCTGCGCGCCGCATCCCTGTTGTACCGCAGCGCACCGCAAGGCTGTGATGACACGCACCCCGACTACACCAACGCCGTCTTCGCCCTGCAAACCGGCTTGCCCGCCGCCGAACTGCTCGCCCACCTGCAACGCATGGAAGCCGAAGCCGGGCGCGTGCGCGCACCGCACGCTTCCGGCTATCAACCGCGCGTGCTGGATTTGGATCTCTTGCTCTACGGCGACGCGCAGATACGCACGCCGCAACTTGTCGTGCCGCACCCGCGTATGACGCAGCGCGCCTTCGTACTCATCCCGCTGGCGCAGATCGCGCCCCCCGATTTGCGCATCCCCGGGCACACCGCCACGCTGGCGGAACTTTTGGCGCGCGTCGCCGACCAGCCTGTAGAAATGCTCTAACGCATTCTTTCAAAAACCGTTTCAGGAACAATCATGCCCAACATCCCCGTCTGGCTGCAAACCGCGCTGCTGCTCTCCGTCTCCAACATCTTCATGACCTTCGCCTGGTACGGGCACCTCAAACACCTGCAACACAAGCACTGGTTCCTGGTCGTCCTCATCAGTTGGGGCATCGCGTTTTTTGAATACATCGTACAAGTGCCCGCCAACCGCATCGGCGCCACCGCGCTGGCGCTGCCGCAACTCAAAGTGATGCAAGAAGTCATCTCGCTGGCCGTCTTCGTCCCGTTCGCCCTGTTTTTCATGGGGCAACCCATCAAACTCGACTACCTCTGGGCCGCGCTCTGTCTATGCGGCGCGGTCTACTTCATTTTCCGACAAGGCTGAACGGCACCCCGTTTCAACAGCGAGGAAGCCAGATATATTTTATGGGCAGCATGAGTGTCAAAGGCTGCACGGGCGATTCCTTGAAGCCACGGGAGCGGTTACCGAAAGCATGAAGTCCGAGCGGGTTTTCCCCAGCACACCGACAGCCCGGTCGATGAGGGAACGTTGCTCTGGCAGGGCACGCAGGTTGATTGCGGCATCAGCGTGCCGCAAGTACCATAATTGGCATTATGTAAACTACGAAAAACAGGTAGCGACGGATGGCGGAAACGGTTGTGTGCTGGATAACGCTTGCTTGACAGCGGTTTAGTCGCGCGCAGGCGCTCTGCCCTTGCCGTTTGTTGTGGTGCGTTTAGGTGCGGGTGCGTGTCGGGCGGCTGTTTGGGTGTTGGTTTGCGGTGCGTTGACAAAACGGCGCGGGCGCGGCGGTTTGGGCGTGTGGCGGCGCATTGGGGCGGGTGCGCTTTGTATGGTTTTGTACGAATGCGCCGTCGGGATGGTGAAATAATGCCAATTATGGCACTTGCGGCGGCGTGCTTATGCAGCGCGGCTTGCGCTGGCGGGTTTTTTGGGCGGGCGGCCTAGTTGCGCACAGGTTTGCAGATAGTCGTCCACGGCGGCATGAAACGCTGCTTTCAGCTTCGGGGCGCTTTGCGCCTGAAAAACGATGCAGTCATCAATGCCTGCAAGCGTGCCGGTGATCAGCCCTTCGTGCGCATCGAACTCGACGCTGGCGGTGTATCCCTTGTAGTCAAACGCGCTCATAACAAAATCTCCTTGCATGGTGTACTTGCGCCGCTGCGTTGCGCGCGCGGTGTCGGTTGGTCGGTGTGGTTTGCCCGGCGTTGGCGGGGTTGCCGCTGCGGTTTATTTTCCAATGCTTTCACGGTATTGCCGGATTTGCGTCTGGATGTTGTCCATGTGGTGCCCGAGCATGAATTCCTGAAATATGCCAGCGTCATCACGTTCTTGCGCTCGGGCAAGGTGTTCGATGTATTCCGCGCGCTTTTCCTTTTTGACGATGGATAACACAACGCCCGCTTCGCGCTGGATCAGGTTCATGAGCAAACGCGCCATGCGCCCGTTGCCGTCCGCCCAAGGGTGGATGCTTACCAGGCGGAAATGGGCTTCAAAACTTGCGCGATACACTTGCTCTGCCGTCATGGTGTTGCGCGCCGCCCGCGTCTCAGCCAGCCATGCGCAGAACGCTTGCACGCTGGCGGGCAGCTTTTGCCACGCCGTGTAGCTTCTCCCTCCCCTGCCCGCACTGACGTTGATGCGGCGCAATTCGCCTTTTGCGGCATCAAATTCGCCCAGCGCGGTGCGGTAGCTTGAACCTGTGTTCTTCATCACCCGCGCGGCAAGTTGGCACAGGGTTTCCACTGTGAGGGGGCTGCGCGCGTCCGCAAGCCGGAATGCTTCGCTGTATGCGGCTTTCAGGTCAAGGTTCATCAGTTGCTCGGCAATCGGCTTGTTCGGGCTGATGCCTTCATCAAAGAGCACCTGATTTTCGACTTCCGAAATGGTCGAACCTTCAATGGCCGTCGAATGCGTGATGATGGAATACAGGGCGAACTTGTCGTAATCGATCTGCTCCGCTATTCCGAGGCTTTTGTATTCATCCAGCAAGGTTGTCAGGGCATTCATGCGTTCCTCACCTGTTTCCCGGCTTCGCTCCGCGCGCACAGGGCAGACTATCGCAAGCCCCTTCATGCCGATTTCAACATAGGCGTCTTCAATGCCGTTTTTGATTTCTTCCAGCGTCAGGTGGATGCCGTTGTCATGTGCCTTGTTCAGCGCCGCCAGACGCGCCCGCGTTTCTTCAAGGCTTGCCCTTGCTTTCATTATGTGCTCCTGCTGAAGTGAAATGGGCGATGGCAACCCTACCCCGAAGCAAGACGTAATGCAACTTGCCGCTTATACCGTACAGAAAAGTTTGCGCAAAGCCGTGCGCGGGCGCGGTTCAGCCCTGCCGAAAGATGAAGTAGACCGCGCCGCACAGGCAGAGTGCGGCCCAGAGGTAGTCGAGTTTGATGGGTTGCCCCATGAAAAACAGGGCGAACGGGACGAAGACGGCCAGCGAGATGACTTCCTGCATCACTTTGAGTTGCGGCAGCGCCAGCGCGGTGGCGCCGATGCGGTTGGCGGGCACTTGTACGATGTATTCAAAAAACGCGATGCCCCAACTGATGAGGACGACCAGGAACCAGTGCCGGTGTTGCAGGTGTTTGAGGTGGCCGTACCAAGCGAAGGTCATGAAGATGTTGGAGACGGAGAGCAGCAGCGCGGTTTGCAGCCAGACGGGGATGTTGGGCATGATTGTTCCTGAAACGGTTTTTGAAAGAATGCGTTAGAGCATTTCTAC
>JAFZMK010000017.1 GCA_017553285.1 Rhodocyclaceae bacterium | reverse complement strand
GGTGCCGGTGCGCCGCGCGCCCACCCGCAGCCCTTGCCGCGCGCAACTTGTCTGCGGCAGCGTGGTGATCGGCATGGATTACTTCAAGATGACAGTCGCCGCCTTCGTCAACATTCTGGGCGGACGCATCAACGCCTATGAGACGCTGGTAGAACGCGCCCGGCGCGAGGCCATCCTGCGCATGAAGGAAAATGCCGCTGCGCTCGGCGGCAGCTACATTTTCAACGTGAAATTTTCCACCACCAATTTGCGCGGGCAGAACAACCAGCAAAGCGGCTGCGTGGAAGTCGTCGCCTACGGCACGGCGCTGCTGCCCACCCGCAGCGCGGATACCGAAAACGGAACCGCGCACCGCCATGCCTGAGCGCCCGCCGCCGCCGTCTGCCCGCCTGCCGGATGCGCCGATGCGCATCGAAAACCCGCCGGTGCCCGAAGGCATCAACGCGCCCGACCGCCACCGCCCGCTGCGCGATTTTTTCGTGCAAGGCACGCTGGCGCTGGGCGTGTTTGCCCTCTGTTTGCTGGTGTTGAGCGCCGTTGCCGGGCTGCTCGCGCCCCGGCTGCCCTTTTCCTGGGAACACCGCGCCGCCGCCAGCTTCTGGCAACACGCGCCCGCCTCGCCCGAAGAAGCCGCGCTCAACGAACTGGCCGCGCGCGTCGCGCACGCCATGGCGCTGCCGCCAGACATGCCCGTCACCATCCACTACTGGCCCGCGTGCGAAATCAACGCCGCCGCCAGCCTCGGCGGGCACATCGTAGTCCTCGGCGGCATCCTGCGCCGGATGCAATCCGAAGACGAACTGGCCGCGCTGCTCGCCCACGAAATCGCCCACGTACAACACCGTGATGTTGCGCGCGGCGTGTTGCGCGGCATCGCCGCCGCGCTGCTGCTGGCGGGTGTGGACTCGGTCAGTCCGGTGTTTTCCGGCGCAACCTCCCTTGCCACGCTATCCTTTTCCCGCGAACAAGAACGCCAAGCCGACGCCGCAGCCGCACGCGCCACTGCCGCGCTCTACGGTCACACCGGCGGCGCAATCGCGCTGTTTTCGCGCCTGCGCGAAATCCCCGGCGCACAGGCACAAGGGCTGGAACTTGCCCGCTCACACCCCGACTTCCCGCGCCGCTTGCAAACCGTGCGCACACAAAGCCGCCAGCTCGCCCGCCCAGAAACCGGCCCGCTCACCCCCCTGCCCGCCGCACTGCGCACGCTGCGGGAAGCCGAAAACAACTGCCGCCCGGATGATCTGGAATGGGAATGAAACTACCCAAAAGTTCATACACTGTCTGAACTTTTGGCCTGGAGTCACCATGTCGAGCAAGCACCATGACCGCCCACACCCGCCACATCGCTTACCCAACTTTTGCGACAGTGTCGCAAAAGTTGGCCTGGAGCCACTATCAACTCCACCTGCCCGAGCGCGAACAACTGGAAGCCGAATTTCACCGCTTCCTGAACGGACAGGACGCGCAATAAACGCGATCCGCCACGCAATAATCTACACCGGCAAATGCCGGATTTCATGCTGTACGCATTCCAGAAAGCGGGCGGCGTGTTCGCCATCCATCTGTGTGTGGTGAAACT
>JAFZMK010000184.1 GCA_017553285.1 Rhodocyclaceae bacterium | reverse complement strand
GTTCAAAAAATCGCAGGCCGCCGTGAATGCGGTAGGCAATGCCGGTTGCCAGCAGCGTGTGTTCGAGTACGCGCGATTGGGCGTTGGAGCGGTAGAGCAGGGCAATCTCGCTCAATGCCGTGCCGTCGCGGTGCAGGGCGTCGATTTCGCTGGCAATCCATTGCGCTTCTTCGTCGTCGCGCATGGCCTCGAAGATGCGCAGCGGTTCGCCCGCGCCGCGCTCGGTCCACAGGTTTTTGCCGAGCCGGTGGCGGTTGTTTTCGATGATGGCGTTGGCGGCGTCGAGTATGTTGCTGCACGAGCGGTAGTTTTGTTCCAGCCGGATCAGGCGGGCATCGGGGAATTCGCGCTCAAAGTCGTGCATGTTGCCGACATTGGCGCCGCGAAAGCGGTAGATGGATTGATCGTCGTCGCCGACGCAGAAAAAGCGCGTCGTCTCGCCCGCAAACAGCTTCAACCAGCGGTATTGCAGGGTGTTGGTGTCTTGAAATTCGTCGACCAGAATGTGCGCAAAGCGCGTCTGATAGTGCTCGCGCAGCGGTTGGTTGTGGGTGAGCAGTTCAAAGCTGCGCAGCAGCAGTTCGGCAAAATCGACCACACCTTCGCGCTGGCATTGCGCGTCGTATTCCGCAAAGAGTTCCAGACAGGTGCGCTCCCAGTCCGAGGCGGGCGCGGGCACGTCGGCGGCGCGCAGTCCGGCTTCCTTGTGCTGGTTGATGAAGTGCTGCAACTGGCGCGGCGGGAGCTGGCCGTCGCTGATGTTGCGCGATTTCAGCAGCCGCTTGATGAGCGCGAGCTGGTCGGCGGTATCGAGAATCTGGAACGAGGCAATCAGGTTTGCCGCCTGGTGGTGGATGCGCAACAGTCGGTGCGCCAGCCCGTGAAAGGTGCCAATCCACATTTGCCGCGCCAGATGCGGGCCGCCTAGCGGCAGGCTGGCAGCCAGCCGCGTGAGCATCTGCCGCGCCGCTTTGTTGGTAAACGTGACGGCGAGGACGTTGTGCGGTGCGGCAAGACCTTGGTGTAGCAACCATGCAATACGGGTGGTGAGCACCCGCGTCTTGCCCGAACCGGCACCGGCGAGAATCAGCGCATGGCCGGAATCCAGCGTAACCGCGCGGTGTTGAGCGTCGTTGAGGGAGGCGGAAAGAACGGTCATCGTGGTCGGAAGAAGAGAGTTTTGAGGAAGAATTGTGGCACGCAAGCAACGAAAAAATGCAAAAAAGACTTGAATCGCGAGGGCGGAAAGAGCAGAATATTGTGCAACGCAATAATTTTATCCGGCGCACACGCATGTCCGGAAACTTCCGAACCAAACGGAACACCCAGCAAGAGGATACAGAACATGAACACCCGTGACCCCAGCCTCCCCAAACTGCTCCCCTGGTACGCTCGCCAGGCCGGAGTGAGCATTGAGCGCGCCGAAACGCTGTGGCGCGAGGCCGAAGCTGAGGCCGCCCGCGCGCATACGCCGCAAATGCCGGAATACTGGCGCGCCTGTACCGAAATTTTCCGCGCCGCGCTGCGCGCCGAACACGAACGCAAACAGGCTTCTACCCGTGTCGCTCCGTTCTTCCACAGCCAGCAACGCATGGCGGGTCTGCCCTTGCAGGTGAGTGAAGTGATGATGCGTTCGGCTGCCCAGTGGTAT
>JAFZMK010000183.1 GCA_017553285.1 Rhodocyclaceae bacterium | reverse complement strand
GACAGGAAATGGAGTACGACCCGGAGGAAAAATGGTCGCGCCAAAATTGATGCTGGATACCAACATCCTCATCTACATTCAAACCAACCGCCCGCCGTGGGTAACAGAAAAATTCCGGCAGATAAAACGCGGGCAAGCCGCTATCAGCGCCCTCGTCTGGACAGAGTTTCAAGTCGGGCTGCTCAAAAACGGGCTGCAAGCGCCGCAGATACAAAACCTGATTGATGTGCTGCCGTTTGATGAACATGCGGCATTGACGTTTGCGCGGATTTCACTCGGGAAACCCGGGTGGCAAAAGAACATGGACCGCCTGATTGCTGCCCACGCCATTTCCCTTGGCGCCACGCTGGTCACCAACAACAGCGCCGATTTCCAGCAATACGTCATTGATGGGCTGGCGCTGGAAAACTGGGCGGAAAACGATGACGTGCGGGCGGGGTGATTGCGCGCGGGCGCATTGCCGTGCGGTTTTGGGCGTATGGGAATAGGGGCAGGAATGTTCTGGACGGCGTTTGTTGCGGGTTTTACATTGTGTTTGTCGCTGATTTTTGCCATCGGCGCGCAAAACGCCTTTGTGCTGAAGCAAGGTTTGCGCCGCGAATACGTGTGGGAACTGGCGCTGATTTGCGCGCTTTCCGATGCCATTTTGATTAGCGCGGGCGTGTGGGGCTTTGCGTGGGCGGTGGCGCAGGTGCCGCGCATCGAGCCGGTCGCCCGCTATGTGGGCGCGGCGTTTTTGCTGCTCTATGCCGCCGCAAGCGCTTGGGCAGCCTGCACCAGTCAGGCATCCTTGCAGGCCAGCGATGCGCCGCGCACCAGCCGCCGACGTGCCGTGCTGGTTTGCCTTGCGCTGACCTGGCTGAACCCGCACGTCTATCTGGATACGATGCTGCTGATTGGCTCAGTGGGCACGCAATATCCCGGCGCGCAGGGCAGCTTTGCCGCCGGTGCGATTTGCACTTCGTTTCTGTTTTTCTTCGGCCTCGGCTACGGCGCGCGCCTGCTCGCCCCCATCTTCCGCCGTCCGGCGGCATGGCGCGTGCTCCATGCGCTGATTGCCGTGCTCATGACGGTGATTGCGATTGGCTTGCTGCGCGGCGGGTGAGGAAGCCATGAAAAAGCCCCCTGTGCGGGGGCTTGTAAAGCGGCTCGCGTGCGGTTAGTAGCGCGACTGGAAGATGTTTAGCACCTGCTCTTCGGTACCGTCGGCGCTGCGCAGTTTTACCATGCCCCGACTCTTCCTGTGTCGTATCGTCTCCTCAGATCCTCTTACTTAACAATCAATGCGGTAACGGACAAGGAGAATGACTGAACGTAGGTAGGCTGCACGGGTGTGGTTGTGGCATTTTTGTGCAGGCGAATGTTTATCTTGACTGGATCCTGAATGTTTCAGCAAGTGCGTCGTTTCGCGCCCCACAAAGAGTGCATGATACGAAGAACTCATGCAATTGTCCTGGTCATACGTCTGCATTTACCGAAGGCCTTTGAAGCCCGGTCGATATATATTGCGCAGCGTATCGGAGTTCATTGAAAGCCAGCGGCTTTTTCGTGTCACGAAGTCGAGAACCCTGGATTGCTTTGTCGAGTTTGCGATTAGATTTGTTGCCCGAAACTTATGTGAGTGTGGTGGTAGCGATTGAATAAGCACGTCACCCGTTTTCGTTGTCATGATCGGAATATCTAGATCAAAAAGTCGTTGGCGAACTTCTGACTTTGGGTGTTCGAACTGATTGTCAAACTGGCTCCCACAGATAGCTATACTTGGTCGGACAGCCTCGAAGAACGCCTTTGAATTGGTTGGGCAGTCAGCGCCATGATGCGCAAGCAGCAGGACATCGACCTCGCGTTTGAAGATCTTGCAGCGACGTAGGTATGCTCCGATGTTAGCGTTCTCTACATCGCCTAAACTGGCTACGTTGAAGCAGCCCCGGCGAAACAATTTAACGGTTGAATTGTTGTTTGATTCACCATCCAGTAAGAATCTCGGGTGGTACACGATGTCTCGGTACGCCAGGTTTTCGGCAGCCTTTAGTCCCTTGATGTATTCGGGGGTGATGGCAATGCACTTGACCGCGCGCCCCTTGTTCGCATTTGTTGTTTGGTAATTCTGGATGAGTTTCAAGCAGTTCTTCGCAGTGTCGCTGTGCGGCGAATAACCCGGGTACTCAATCATTGCAGGCTTATAGCGCGAGATTATTTCTTCAAGGTCAGTCAGTGCGCAATGATCTTGATCCCAACCAGTGATGTGAAGCACGTCGACATTGCTTTTCCCGCACTCTGCAAGCTCCTTGTTTAAATTTGGACGGCTCAGGTTGGACAACCTTGCTTCGAGCAAGGTGAAGATACCATCGACGAAAAGAGAATAGGAAGCGCCGGCTGTGCCAAGCTGATAGGCGCGGAACCTTGTAATGATGGATCGGGCTGTCACTTCTTCTCTCCTCCATCATCGCTTGCCTCAAGCGCCAAGACGTTTTGAACAAGTCGTATACCAGTATTTCGAGCGGATGTGGCAAGCCACAGGAATTGCACCATCAAGCCGACTACAATCGTCGCTTGCAGGCTGAATGGTGCTCTTGCCAACGCGGATGCTATCCAAGCAATCGCTAGGATCAGAAGTGTCAGACTGGATGAATCTCGAAAGAGAAGAAATCGCTTGTGCGAGTCGATGATAATGACATTTGATTGATTCTTCTGGAACAGTCTGTACCAGTAACTATTCTGGTCTCTTGGGCTTTGCGGGAATTCACCAATCTTTTGTTTTAGATCTGCTAAGTCGATTCGTGGGTCTGATTCTGCGTACTCGCTGAACGCCCGATGACCTGGCAGTGTATCTTTCAAGCGCCAGAAGACGATCGAATCCTTGGCATTAGACGGCAGCAGGTCATTCAAGAATACCGCGACGAGAGGGCCGATGGCGGCAAAGAACAGCCCTCGAACGAATGTTGATTGCACAAGCTCTGAGAGCGATGCTTGGGTAAAAACGAAACCCGTCAACACCAAAGCGATTGCGATCATGTCGGCACTCACCAGCAGCCAAATTGCTTTACTATTCTCAGCTTTCAGCGACGGGAATCCTGCGGTATTCTTTGCCATCTATTCCTCCCAGTTTACGCTGCATTTTCCATTGATCTCTGTTCGCCGACACGCCGGTGCAGCCTCGCATCTTCCATCTCACGCCAGCCGGGAACATATGCACTCATCAACGCCTTGAACACACGCCCATGCGAGGCATAGCGCAGGTGCAGCAACTCGTGGACGATGACGTAATCCTGAAACTGCACATCTTCATCGAGCAGGTCGGTGGCCAGCGTGACCGTGCCCGCCGTCGAGCACGACCCCCATTTGCGCCGCATGGGTTGCACGCGCACCATGCGGGGGCTGACCTTGAGTCGCAGCGCCCACGCCAAGGTGCGGCGGCGCAATTCCTGCGCCGGATACAGGAAGTGCGTCATTCGTTTGCTCCATCCAGCAGCAGCGTGATGGTCAAATCGACGACGCGGGCGCGTTCTGTCTGGGCGAGCTTGAGCATTGGCGTGTAGAGCGCGGAGCGCAGCCGGCGCCGTTCATCGGCATTGACTGCGGCGTTGGGGAAACTCTCGAGCAGCGCCTCGCACTCCCTTGCCAGCGTCATGGCGTCCAGCCCGGCGGCCTTGATGGCAGCGTTTTCGCGCAGCGTCCAATACACGCCAAAAGCGCGGGGCGAGAGGTCGCTTTCCTGCGCCGCTTTCATGGCGGCATCTTTTTCGGCAGCCAGTGCTGCCAGCAAATCCATTGCGGCAAGCCCAGTGGTCTTGCGCTCCTCCAGGTCTTTCAGAATGCGCTCGGCGCGGTCTTTGAGCGGCTGCAGCACCGGCGCGGCAGCCGGCTTGTCGTCAATCTCCTTTTGCAGCCCGCGCACGAGGTTGAACACCTTGCCCTCATCGCTGCCCTTGCCCGCGCGCAGCGACGCGAGCGTGGCGACATCAAAGGTCACGCTTTTGGTAAACCGTCCCAAGCCTTGCTGCTCGGCGCTTTCCTCAACCAGCCGGCGCGTCTTGTAGGCCAGGTCGGCGACAAAGCCGACTTTGGGCGCATAGGCATTGCGCACAGCCGCGTACAGCAGGGAGAGCCGCTTGTAGGTGCTGATGTAGTCGCGCAATTCGGGCGAGGGGGAAAGGATTTCCCAGAGGGCTTCAATCTCCTTGTATTGCTCGAAAAACACCTTGCGCGCCTGCGGGTCAAGAAAGCGCCCAAACACCAGCTTTTCCAGCCGCTCGTCCGGCGTGCCGCCTGCCTCGGTCTCAAGGTAATCCTTGTGCGCCTGTGCGATGCGTTGCAAAAAGTCCTGCAGCAGAACATCCAAATCCTCAATGACGCCACTCACATCGCTGGAATCAAACTGCAGCGCCTTTTTCAACTCACGCAGCACGCCCACGAAATCCACCACCAGCCCCACGCGCTTTTGCACACCGCCCGCATCCACATAGGGGCGGTTCACGCGCGCAATGGACTGCAGCAGCACATGGTCGCGCATCGGCTTGTCCAGATACATGCAGTAGAGCGGCGGCGCGTCGTAGCCGGTAAGCAGCTTGTCGGTGACGATGAGAATCTTCGGGTTCTCGGTGGGCTTTGTGAACATCAGCCGCACCCGCTGCTCATCCTCATCGGAAAGCTGCAACTGCGCCACCAGCGGGCGGTCCACCGCATCAGCGGCGTTTTGCGTGTAGACCGGCGCCGTCCACTCCGGCGGCAGCAGCCGGTCGAGCGCCTGCTTGTATTTGGCGCAGGCTTCGCGGTTCACCGCCACGAGAAAAGCCTTGTAGCCAAGCGGCAGCACGTTTTCCCGGAAATGCTGCGCGACAAAAGCCGCCACGTTTTCAACACGCTCATCGGCGGTGAGGAACGTGCGCAGCCCCACGGCGCGGTCGAGCACCCTGTTGAGTTCCTCCACATCGGTCACGCCCTCGCTGGCGGCCAGCGCGAAAAACTCCTTGTCCAGCCGCTCGGCGGGCACCGTCATCTCGCTTGGCGCCATCACATGCTTGATAGGCAGCGTCGTCTCATCCTCAATGCTTTCGGCAATGGAATACTTGTCCAGATAGCCGCGCTCATCCTGCGCGCCAAAAATCTTGAACGTGCCCTCGCCCTGCGCGCTGTTGGCGATGGGCGTGCCAGTAAAGCCGATGATGGTCGCCTTGGGCACGGCAGCCATCAGATACGTGCCCAAATCCTTTGCCACCGAGCGGTGCGCCTCGTCAATGAACACATGCACATTGCTGCGCGTGCAACTGTCTTTCCTGATTTCATCGAACTTGTGAATCATGGAAAGCACGAGGCCGCGAAAATCCGCATCCAGCAGCTCCTGCAACTCGGCCTTGCTGCCAGCGCGCCTGACGGCGATGTCCTGCTGCTGCATCTCGCCCAGCAGCCGCTCCACCCAGCCCTTCAACTGGCCTTCAAGCTCGGTGCGGTCCACCACGAGGATGACCGTGGCGTTGGCAAAACGCGCCTTGTCCTCCAGAATCAGCCGCGCCGCAGTCAGCAGCGTGAACGTCTTGCCCGAACCCTGCGTGTGCCACACCAGCCCGCGCGTCCTGGCGGGGTCGGCGCAGCGATTGATGATGGCGTCAACGGCGCGGCGCTGATGCTGGCGCAGCACCGATTTGCGCGTCTCGCCGTCCTTGACGTAAAACAGAATCCAGTGCCGCAGCGTGCGCAGGAAGTCCGTCGGCTCAAAAAACGCCTGCACCGCAAAGCGGTAGCTTTCTTCCGGCGCCTGCTTCCAGCGCGCCATATCGCGGCGGTTGGCATTCCAGGTCACGCCGTACCAATAGTCCAGCAGGTGCGTCACGTTGAACAACTGCGCGGCAGCCAGCAGCTCCGGCGTCTCCAGCTCGTAGCGGCGCAGTTGCTTGATGGCGCGCTCAATGGCGTCGCCGTCTTTTGGGTTCTTGTGCTCAACGATGGCCACCGGCACGCCATTGACCACAAACATCACATCGGCGCGGTTGCCCTTGCGCGCAGGCGGCTTAACCTTCCATTCCCAAGTGACATGCAGCGCGTTTGCTGCCGGATGCTCAAAATCAATCAGCGCCACGGCGCGGGAGCATTTTTCCGCCTCGTCGTACCACGAGCGTTCGCCGCGCAGCCACGCCAGCAACTCGCGGTTGCCCTCAATGCTTGGGGGCAGCGCATCCAGCCGCTCGACAATGGCGCGCACAGCGTCTGCAGCCAGCCACGGATTGAATGCAGCCAGCCTGTCCTCCAACACATCGCGGAAAAACATGCCCGCATCGCCGCCGCGCATGGCGCGGGCATCGTCTGGGGCGAGCGCCGTCCAGCCAACTTCTGCCGCGTGCCGCACCATCGGGAACTGCACCGTGCCCGCTTCGCTAATCGTGAGGCTTGTCATGGAAGCACCTTTTTCGTCTTTGTCCTTGTGCGGAAGTCAGGTTTTGCAACTGTGGGAAGCGTTTTCCGGCTACAGTGACCTTGGGAACGGGAATGCCCGTTCGGCGGTCGTCGCCTGGTGAAACCGGGGGCGGCCGTTTTCGTTGATGGGCTGCGCGCCGGCTTGCACGGCTGGACGAAGCCGCGCCTTGCAGTCACAATTCGCGCCAAAGGTTCCTCCCCGATGACAAGAGGCCAAGGGCCTCTCTCCGGCAACGGAGTAGTCGGGGAGGTCGCTTCTTCAGGCAGTGGGAAATTCCTCATCCGCAATACTGTCATCTTCCGCAGCAGTGTCACCCTTGGGCTTTTTCGTCGGCTGCGGGCAGACCGTGCGCAAGCCGTCGATGTGCTCGTACAGAGCGGGACGAATCGTCGCCCACATCGGGTCAAGGATGAAATCGATACCTTCGCGGCGTGCCAGCTTGGCGGCGGGAACAAAGTCGGCATCGCCGGAAATCAGAACAATCTGGTTGACCTGCCGCTTGAACGCCAGCGAAGCAATGTCCAGCCCCAAACGCATGTCTACGCCCTTTTGTCGCAGGTCAAGGCGGAAATCGTCATCGCTGACGTTGCTCCACGGCTTTTTGCCACGGGTCAAATCTTTCAGTACATCGGGCTTGAGCTGCCAGCGCACCTGACTGGTAGGCACCTCGCCCATGCGCAGCGCCACCTTGCGCAAGCCGCGCAATGCGTCGTGGAATTTGCGGCGCCACAGGGCGGCGGGCGAGTTGGTGAGGTCAAAAGACTTTTTACCAATGGGTGTATGCCCGCCCCACGTTACTGGTGGGGCGTCGTAGACAAAGATGCGGTAAAGCCGCGCGATGCGGCAGCCCCTCCGGTCATTGAGATGCTCCTGCGCCATCTTGTGCAGTTTGCGCGCTGCATCTTGGGGCGACATGTCACCGAAGATGCGGCGGGCGCGCTTGAGGAAAAACTCGGCATCGACCAGAACCGCCGTGACGGTGGGGGATGTGTGGCGCAGAAGGTCTGGAGGAAAAAAGCCCTTGGGTTCAGCGTTTCCCGGATTCATGAGGGAAGGCCTACTGCCAAGGGCGGATGAGGGTTCAATCATAGTTGAAGGCTCCTTGTGGGTCAAGCGGCGGCGGCGCCCGTTGGCAATGCCGACAGGTCAAGGTCAGCGGCGCGGATTTCGCCCGTCATCAGCTTGTGCAGCAGGGACTGGAACAGCTCATGCAGCACGGCGCGCTTTTTGCGGTGCAGCTCAATTTTGCGGTCGATGGCGTCAAGGATGGAAGCAATCTTTGTTTGTTCATCGGAGCTTGTTGATGTGAACAGAATGAGCTTCTCAAAAGCGCCCTTACTCAGGATGGGGACAGGACTAGGCGATGCTGCATTGCGCACGATGTCAGAGCGATAAGTGAGCAAGTGCGAAAGATAGCTATTATTATAGTCTGTTCGCGGGACGATGGCATTAATTTGTTGATTGGTGGCGCTGGTTGCCGCCGTCGTGCGACCGACCTTGCCGATAGTTGAACCAATGCATACAACGCAAGTTGTGCCAACGGGTAGTGCTCGCGAAACAGATAGCCCTGCTTCCGTAATGCATTTCTGTGTTGAATCAATGGGCATTCCGTGTTCAATATCTCCCGGTGAGATGAAAGGAATGCGCCCGCCTTCATAATAGGCATGCTCTTTTGTCGGCGGTGTAGTTCCCGTGACAATTTCCCCTAATTCCGCAATGAAGACTTCAACCCAACTCTCCGGCACCAGCCCGATTTCGGTTTCCTTCTGCGCCTCGCCGCGCAGCCCGCGCGTGAACAGGCGGGACATGGCGGCGCGCTTGAGTTCGCTCGTCACATCTTCAGCGGAGTGTTCTGCATTGATGCCTGCACGACACTGGTCAAGTACATTGGCAATGGCGCGCTGCTCGTGCAAAGGCGGTAGTAGAACAGGGATGCGGTCAATTTTGTCTTGATTGAGCGTGTTTCCCTTGACTTGCCGGTCTTGAAGCGCAGCATAATCAACCTGCGAGAGGTAGTAACCAAGATAACGCTGGTCAACGCCGTCGTGTGGGTAAATAGAGATGATGGCTTCATTGTGGCAAGCGGGGATGCCCAATGTGGCGACACGCCCAATGGTGAGCTTGAAGCTCATCAGCAAAGTTCCCGCCGGGACAATACGCCCGCGAAACACGCCCTCAAAGGCTGTTTCTGAAATGGATTCCTTGGTTTTGGTGATGGTGCCGTAATTTTCCATGTCGGCAATGGCAACCCAGGGAACTTGGTTCGCGCCGCTCTTCCAGTAATCGGTGTTCGCCCGTGCGGGCGTGCGGCCACTGGCATAGCGTGCAACTTGGCTGAAAGGCTCTTCGCGCCAGTCTTTAGGCAATTCGCTCATTTGACAAAGCCTTTCAGCAGGGAATACAGGGAGCGGTTGACTTCTTCAGTCTGCTTGTCCAAACGAGCAAGCTCTGCAATAAGTTGCGGCAAGGCGCGATGCGCAGCTTCTTCGCCTTGCCCCACCCACCGGCTCGGGCTGAGGTTGTAGTCGGCTTCTGCGGCCTGCTGCGTGGTGATGGTGGTCAGTTCGCCTTCAACCGGCTCGCCTTTGAGGTACATCGCCGCCAGCGGCTTGATGTCGGCCTCGGGCAGGTAGTTTTTGGGCTTGCCTTTTTTGAAGTGCCGGCTGGCGTTGAGCAGGGTGATGCGCCCTTGGCGTGCGGCGGGTTTGCGCCGGTTGAGCACGATGATGATGCCGGCGGCGGTGGTGTTGTAGAACAGGTTTTCGGGCAGGAGGATGACGCCGTCGATGAGGTCGTGGTCCACAAACCATTTGCGGATGTTGCGCTCTTTGTCTTCGTTCTTGCTGCCGCTGCCGCGTGTGACGGCGCCGGTGTCGAGCACGACGCAGGCGCGTCCGTTGCTGTTCAGCGCAGCGAGGGTGTGCTGCAGCCACGCCCAGTCGCCTTTGCCGCTGGTGATGCCGCCGGTGGGCTGGAAACGCTCAAAGGGGTCGGTTTTGAATAGCTCCGGCTCAAAGGGCTGGTTCCACATGGGGTTGGCGACGACGATGTCGTGCCGGCGGATGGTGCCGTCGGCGGTGCGGAATTTGGGGTTGAGCATGGTGTCGCCGCGCGCCAGTTCCACGTCCATGTCGTGAATGATGGCGTTCATGTGTGCGACGGCGTAGCTTTCGGCTTGCAGCTCCTGCCCGGAGAGTTTGAGGGGGACGCGGCTGGTGGGGTCAAGCTCGCGTGCGACGAGTTGCAGTTTGATGAGCAGTCCGGCGGAGCCGCAGGCGTAGTCGTGGCAGGTTTCCCCGGGGCGCGGGCGCAGGATGTGCGCCATGAGCAGGCCGACTTCGGTGGGGGTGAAAAATTCGCCGGCGCTTTGCCCGGAGCCTTCGGCGAATTTGCGCAGCAGGTATTCGTAGGCGCGGCCAAGGAAGTCGGGCTGCACGTCGGCGAGGCCAAGGCGGTAGCGCGGGTCGGAGAAGGTTTCTACGACGCCGCGCAGTTTGGCGGGGTTGATGTCGCGCTCGCCGTTGCGTTCGGCGGCGAAGTCCACGACGTCAAGCACGCCGGAGAGTACGGGGTTGTGCTTGACGATGGCGCGCACGGCGCGGGTGAGGTGTTCGCCGATGTCGCGCGGCGGCGCCGGGCGGCTTTGCGTGTCCGCTGGCCAGTCGGGCGTGTCGCGCCCGCTGATGGCGCCCCAGCGCGCTTCCGGGGGCAGCCAGAAGCGCAGCAGCGAGTGGTCGGCTTCGGCGATTTCCAGCGCGGTGGCGCGTTCGCCGTATTCCTCGGCAAGGCGGGCGACTTCGTCGTCAAATACGTCAGAAAGGCGCTTGAGAAAGAGCAGCGGCAGCAGGTAGTCCTTGAATTTGGGAGCGTCTTTTTCGCCACGGATGGAGCAGGCGGCATCCCAGAGCATTTGCTCCATCGGCTTGGTGGTGGGTGCGGCTGCCGTTCGGTTCGTGCGACGCCGAGTCACTTGCGCGGCGGCCTTGTCCGCAGGGGGGGCGGCATACTCTAGCCCCGCCTCGCGCGCTAGGGCGAGAATTGCCTCCTGCGCTGCGCGCTGGGGTTTGTTGTTGCCGCCTTCCCAGCGGTTGACCGTGGCGAAGGAGACGCCTAGGCGCTCGGCAAGCTGTTCCTGGGTAAGGTTCAAGGCTGCGCGCGTGGCACGAAGGGTTGCAGAAAAATTGTATTGTGTCATGTTTGCTATTTTTGCTATATTTTTGACGCTTGTCAAGCATGGCCACAGCGTGGCTAAACGTGGAGGCAAGAGCCTTGAAGGAGCAGACGATGAGCGGGAGCCGATGGGACGCGGCTGGTGTCGACTTCCTGGCGATTGCGTGGTTTTGAGCTGAATATTTCATTCAGGCTTGCAACGTACCATTTCTTCAGCCTCGGCTACGGCGCGCGCCTGCTCGCCCCATTTTCCGCCGCCCGTCCGCCTGGCGCGTGCTCCATGCGCTGATTGCCGTGCTCATGACAGTGATTGCGATGGGCTTGCTGCGCGGCGGGTGAGGGCGGCGAAAGACGGTGAGGCTATGCGCCGCAAGAATGCGGGGCTTGCGGGCGTTGGCGGTTGGCGTCCACCAGTTTGTTGCGCAATTTTGCTGCCAGCAGGGAGCGCAATTTTTGCGGGTCGCGGACGTGGGGTGTGGAGACGCACAGTTTGATTGTTTCGCCATTGTTCAGGGCGATGTCCAGACGGCTGTAGGCATAATATTTCTGCGAATGGATGTCCCGGATGGTTGCCTGCTGAATGTCGCCATACGCAATTTCTTGCTGGTCGTAGGTCAGGCGGCTGTCGCCGAGCGTTATTTCTGCGGTCGTGGTGGTGGTGAGGGCGAAGCGGTATTTGTGCAGCAATACATACAGCACCACGATGACGAGCACGAACATTTGAATATACAATGGGTTATGGTTTGTCGTCGAGGCAATGATGAACCCCATGATGGATGCTACCAAGGCCAGCAGGATGGACCACAAAATGATTTCTCGTGGGCGGCTTTGGTACACAATCAGATGGTCGTTGTCTTCTTTTTCCTGCCAGGGGATGAGCCGGTCACGCAAGACAGAGCCTTGACAGGGTTCAAAGATGGGCAGGTGCGTTGCCTGGGCGAGTTGTTTTTTCAGGCGCACGATTTCATGCAGTTCCGCGCCTTGATAAAGTCCGTGGAGAATCAGCGGAATCTCAAAAACCGGCAGGTTTTCTTTGAGTTTGTCCTTATGAATTAACACAATCCGTGTGGGCATGGCGCCATAATACTGTTCGGAAATTTTGCCGGTGTCGTGGTTGATGATGGTGGTGATGCCGAGATAATCGCTTGTATGGAAGGTGTCTTTGCCGTAAGTGATTCTTCCGTTAGCATAAAACTTCATGCTGGGCGCGTTTGCGACACGGTATAGATAGGCAAACAGGCAGAGCAGCAGGGCAAAAACCGGCCACAGTGCGGAAGAAACATCCGAATATGTCGCCAGACGCACGAACAGGAAAACCGCAAAGAGTGCGCCGAGAGCAATATAGGGAATGCTGATTTCCTCGGTTTTTATCTGGAAAACAACGTTTTGATTGTCCATGATTTTCTTCCTGTGAGGGTGGCGGCAGGTGGCGAGGCTATGCGCCGCGAGAATGTGGGGGTTGTGGGCGGTGGCGGTTTGTGTCCACCAGTTTGTTGCGCAGTTTTGCTGCCAGCAGGGAGCGTAATTTTTGCGGGTCGCGGACGTAGGGTGTGGAGACGCACAGTTTGATTTTTTTGCCATTGTTCAAGGCGATGTCCAGACGGCTGTACGCATAATAGTTCTGCGAATGGATGTCCCGGATGGTTATCTGCTGAATGTCGCGATAGGCAATTTCTTGCTGCGCGCAGGACAGGCTTCTGTTGCCGAGCGTCATTTCTTCGGTTGTGTAGGTGATGACGAAGCGGTATTTGTACAGCAAGATATAGAGCGCGACGATGATGAGCACGAATATTTGAATATACAATGGTTTATGTGCTATCACCGAGGATTTGATGAATTCCATGAGGGAACTCAAGGCAAACAGGATGGAAAGCAGAATGATTTCTCGCCGGCGGCTTTGGAACACAACAATATGGATCAGGGCAAGCACGATGGAATACAGAATGCTTTTTTGCTGTTTGCTTTGATAGACAAGCAGATGGTTGCGGTTTTCTTTTTCCTGCCAGGGGATGAGCTGGTCTCGCAAAACCGGCGCTTGGCAGTCTTCAAAGATGGGCAGGCGCGTTGCCTGGGCGAGTTGTTTTTTCAGTTGCACGATTTCATGCAGTTCGATGCCTTTGTAAATCCTGTGAAAAATCAGCGGAATTTCAAAAACCGGCAGGTTTTCTTTGCGCGTATCTTTGTGGATGAGCACAATCTGTGTGGGCATGACACCGTCATACGGTTCGGAAATTTCGTCGGTTTTGTGCTGGATGATGGTGGTGATGCCGAGATAATCTCTTGTATGGAAGGTGGATGTGCCGCAAGTGATTGTGCCGTCGACATAAAAATTCATTTTGGGTGCGTTTGCGACACGGTACAGATAGGCCGCCAGGCAGAGCAGCAGGGCAAACGTCGGCAGCAGGGCAAAAACCAGCCACTGTGTGGAAGAAACCACCGAATACATCACCAGATGCGAGAACAGGAAGAGTGCAAAGCTCGCGCCGAGAACAATATAGGGAAGGCTGATTCCCTTTGTTTTTATCTGAAAAACAAGTTTTTTATTGTTCATGCTTTTTCTGTGAAGCGGGGCGGCGGGCATTTTGTTCGTGTTCGCCTGAGGTCATCTGCCGTCTGCGGGCGCGGGGGCGAACAGGGTTTGCGCGGACGCGGGGATGTCCGCGCCGGTGCTGCGGGCGCGTTGCAGGACGTGCCAGTAATAGCGGTAGCTGGCGCGGTCGTGCAGCGTGTCTTGATGGCGGATGGGTGCCCAGTGCGCTTGTTGCGCGGCGAGCAGGATTTCGGCGGCGGTGGCGATCTCAAGGGCTTGCGGGCGGAAGGCGGCGATGATGGGGCGGATTTGGTCGGGGTGGATGCTCCACATGCGGGTGTAGGCAAATTCGCGCGCGGCGCGGCACGCGGCGGCCTGTATTGCTGCGGAGTTGCGAAATTCGGTGACCACGCAGTGCGAGGGCGTTTTGCCGTGGGCGTGGCAGGCGGCGGCGAGCGCCAGTTTCGCGCGCACGACTTGCGGGTGGCTGAACTGGCCTTCCAGACTCATGGCGCTGGCGGGAATGGCGCCTTGGTGCGCGGAAACAAAATCCATCAGACCAAAACTGATGGATTGCACGCGCGGGTGGGCGGCAAGGGGCAGGGCGTGGGCGATGCCGAGCGGCGATTCCAGCAGGATGTGCAGCGGCAGTGGGCGGGCAGGGCAGGCGGCATCCAGCGCGGCGAGCGTGCGTTCGATTTCGTCCAGCGTCTCGACCTTGGGCAGCATGACGTGGCACAGCGCCGCGCCCACGCGCGGGACGATGGTGGCGATGTCGTCGGCGTGCGCGGGGTGATCCGCCGGGTGGATGCGCACGGCGATGCGCGCGCGGGCGTCCGTCTGCAAGGCTTCCTGCGCGAGTTCGACAACCATCGCGGCGTGGGCGGCTTCTGCGCCGGCGGGCGCGCCGTCTTCGCAGTCGAGCGTGACATCAAACAGCGCCTCGCCGTATTCATCGAGCATCTCGCGCTGCATGGCGAGCGCCTTGCGGATGCGCTTTTCCACGCCGCAATAGTGGTCGCACACCGGCAGCGGCGCGGTGGTGCGGGCTTCGTGCAAAACTTCGGCGGGCAGCAAGAGGGGGACGTCGGACATGGCAAACAGGCGAATTACGCCGGAAAGAGGAAAACCGCGCGATTATAAAAAGAAAAGGCGCTTCACCCGCTGTGCGGGGATGCGCCTTGTGTGGTGCTTGCGGCCAGCGGCGGTTACACGAGGTGTTTCACGCCATCCTGTTCGCTCAGCAGCTCGTCGCGGGTTTTGTCGATGCACTGCTGGCTGAACGCATCAATGGGCAAATCCTTGACGACGGTGTAGCGGCCATTTTCGCAGGTGACGGGGAAGCCGAACATCAGGTCTTGCGGGATGCCGTAATCGCCATTGGACGGAATGCCCATGGTCACCCAACGCCCGTTCGTGCCCAACGCCCAATCGCGCATGTGGTCGATGGCAGCGTTGGCCGCCGAAGCCGCCGAAGACAGGCCGCGCGCGTCGATAATCGCCGCGCCGCGCTTGCCGACGGTGGGCAGGAAAACGTCGCGGTTCCAGGCATCGTCATTAATCATCTCTTTCACCGACTGGCCGTCAATGGTAGCGAAGCGGTAATCGGCATACATGGTGGGCGAATGGTTGCCCCACACGGCCATTTTTTCGATGCTCGCCACGGGCTTGCCGGTTTTTTCGGCCAGTTGCGACAGCGCGCGGTTGTGGTCCAGACGCAGCATCGCGGTGAAGTTTTCGCGCGGCAGGTCGGGGGCGGATTTCATCGCAATCCAGGCGTTCGTATTGGCAGGATTGCCCACCACCAACACTTTCACGTTGCGCGCCGCCACCGCGTTCAGCGCCTTGCCCTGCGCGGTGAAAATCTGCGCGTTGGCCGCCAGCAGGTCGGCGCGCTCCATGCCCGGGCCGCGCGGACGCGAACCGACCAGCAGCGCGTATTCGACATCCTTGAACGCGGTCATCGGGTCGCTGTGCGCCTGCATGTCCGCCAGCAGCGGGAAGGCGCAATCCTGCAATTCCATCATCACGCCTTTGAGCGCCTTCTGCGCTTTTTCGTCAGGGATTTCCAGCAGTTGCAGACTGATGGGCTGGTCTTTGCCGAGCATCTCGCCAGAGGCGATGCGAAACAGAATGGCATAACCAATTTGACCGGCAGCGCCGGTGACGGCAACACGAACGGGAGCTTTGCTCATGGGGAAGGTTCCTGAAATTGTTAAGGGAAAACCGGCAGCGCCGGTCAGGTGAGGTCTGGCGCGACGCGAACGCGCGTTCATCCGCGCCGCGTCAAGCCGCACGATGCTAAACAGGCAGCCCGGCGATGTCAAATGCAGGCGATGCCGGGGGCAGGGCGCTTGGCGCAGTCTGGCGCGTCTGGCAAGGCAGAACGGGGGCAGCCAAGGCATCCGGCGCTTGCCCCCATCCCGCCCGCATCAACGCGCCCGAAGGCAATTCGCGCAAAACAGCGCAGGCGCGACCTGACAGATGGCCGGACAAACCCGCGTGCGGGCAGTGTTACGGGCAAGTGCGCAGCGTCTTGTTCTGGCAAAGACTTGCATTGCCGCCGCTTTGAAGCGCGTCCGCGCGGGTAGGGTGTGTTTTTTGGGGATGTGCCCCCTTAACGATTTCCCTTTGCCCGATTGTGCGTCTTGCACAGCATCTGGCAGTTGGCCGCGTCGGTCGCGCCGCCCTTGCTCCATGCGGTCACGTGGTCGGCGTCCATATCATCCAGCTTATAAACTCGTTGCGCGTTGCTGCTATGGCCGATCGCACACAGCGGGCAGTTGGAAATACCTTTTTCCTTCGCGGCTTTCGTTTGCGCGTTGTAGACCGCCTTTTTCGTTTTTGCATCGAACACGCGAATATTTAGCAGCGAAGTATCCTTTTCGCCGCCGAGGATAAATTCAAAGATGCCCTTGCGGTCGCTTACCTGCGTGTCTGCGAGCAATTCATTTACCCGCTTGCTTACAGCATCCTTTGAATAAGCGTTCGTGTGGTATTCGCGGTAGAGCCGTCCCCATTCGCGCCCGCACATTTCGCTGCCGGTGTATTCAAATACCGAATCCACCCAGTCGATGACCGTGTCGAAATGGTTTTTTAACTCGTTAATGTCGGTGTCATTGCGATGCTTCGCCATGTAGCCATCGATGTCGCCGTCGCTCACCCAATCCAGCGCCGCCTCAAGAATCGCCTGCCGTTCCGGGTCGCCCTTCGCGTAGGTTTGCCAGCGGTTCATGTTCGCATTGGCGGTATTCGAGAAAACCGCGCGGGCTTTTGTTACGAATGCCCCGTGATAGGAAGCGTTGCGCAATTCCTGTTTTACCAGAGGAACGCCCGCGATGTTGATGGTTTCAAACCATTCCTGTATCTCGGAAGGCTCGCCCTCGCAGACGTAAATCGTCAGCGGCGCATCAACGATTTTTTTCTTCTCGTCGGGGTCAAGACTGTTGAAATAGCGGGGCTTGCCGTTACGTTCCACGGCAAACTGCCACGACTGATTGACGAAGCGGGCAAATGAGGTGATGCGCTGCTGCCCGTCCAGCACCTCGTACATGCCGTCGGCGTTCAGCACGAAGTAAATCAGGCCGAGCGGGTAGCCTTTGAGCAGGGATTCCACCACGGCAACATCTTTTTTGCCGTCGCCGTAGATGTAATTACGCTGGTATTCCGGCTGAATGATGAGTTTCCCGTCAAGGCCAAACAAGCCCTTGTTTTCGTTCTTGTCGTAGATAAATCCTTTACAAATGTCGCCGACCGTCCAGTTGGTGTGGAGTGTGGTTTTCATTGGGCGTTACTCCTCTTCTTAGAACGGATAAACAACCTTTTATAAACGCGCTCTCCGTTGACAGTAGCTTGTGCGGTTTCGCCTAGCCAAAGTCCGTTAGAGAATCCCTTTCCTTCGCTTTCCGTTGCTCCGACAACTTCAAACTGCTCAGGATTGTATTTATCCATGAACGTTATCGGAACGCCCATAATTCCGTTACATCTTTTTGTGGAGAAAGATGCGCTAGTGCAGTCTACATGAGGTAGTCTGTCTGTCTGTCTGTCTGTTATTGCGCCTGCGCGTTCGGCATCATTGGCCGGACAAGCCTCACATAGCGCCGCAGCGTTTCCCATTCCTTTGTTTTTCGCATATTCACATGCGGCGGCATGTTCGCAAACAAACCAGCACGGTTTGTAATCAGAGGGGATGCACTCGGTAAACGGAACCTCTATCGCGTCGTAATTGTCATAGCGCGGATATTCAGGCATTCCAAAATCGCCTAGAAGTTTTTTCTTTAACTTTTTGTTGAATTTCAGATTGTGCGCCATCGTGTCAAGCATTAAAGGTTCATGGCGCTGCCCGTGGTCGATATTTGTAAACCATCCTACATTGCGAAACTTGACTAATCCCGCAGCTTCGTCATAGACGCCAGATGCAAATTCACGCGCATCTTCAGGAGCAATGCGAAAATAAGCATTTCCACCAAGGAAGCCATGCCCAAGCCAGATTTGATTGTTCTTCAAAAAGGGGAAAACCTCTTTGTAGGTAATCGCATTTTTACTGCCGATAATAATAAACTTCTTTCCTGCTTCTAGTATCCACGCCAAAAACTCCCGAAACATGGAAAACGGCGGGTTCGTGATAATAATGTCGGCTTCGTCGCGGAGTTTGCAAACTTCGGCGGAGCGAAAATCTCCGTCGCCTTCCAGATAGCAAAATTCGATGTCGTCCGTGTCGATTCGACCAGAGCCGTCCGTGTCGTGGGTGAGCGTAAACAGCTTGCCGCGTGTGTTGTGCTTTTCTTTGTCAAAGAGCGGAGATTCGCTTTCAAAGAGGGTGAGCTGCCGGTTGCCTGCGCCCTTGGCGTAGGACGTGGAAATCAGTTTTTTCAGGCCGAAGCGTTCAAAGTTGGTGGCAAAGTATTTTGTGAAATTCGACCACTCCGGATCGTCGCAGGGCAGCAGGATGGTTTTGTCGCGGAACGCATCAGGGTTGAACTCCACGTAGGCGTTCATTTCTGCTTCAATATCGTTGTATTGCGTATAAAACTCGTCATTTTTGGCGCGCTTTGCCGTGCCCAGACTTGTGTTGTCCGCCATTGTTGCAACCTCCTGAGATGCGGCAAGTTTAACAGGGCGGCAAGTGTTGCGGCGAGGCGCTGCCAAAAAAGGTCTGCGCGAAGGCTGACCCGTTGGTGTGTGGCGGGCGTGGGTTATTTTGAGCCGATTCTTTGACGGCTTCGCCCTGCTTGCTCAGGGTTTCGCCGGTTTTTCGATGGCGCGCTGGTTGGTGCTGTCGATGACTCGGTTGACGGTCTGGTTAACGGGGTTGCTCGGTTCGGCCTTGCTGGGCGGCGGCGGTACAGCTTGCGCCGCGTGCGCCCGCAGATGCGCCATTTCCGGGCAGGGGCGGGGTGCAAAAACGCTGCTGCGTCATCTTCTTGACACGGCTTGTTGCGGCTTGCTAGAATGCGCGGCTTTTATCGGCGGATGCGCCGGGAAAACGGGACTGTAACGAAGGAATCCTCATGAAAACTTTTTCTGCCAAGCCGCACGAGGTTACGCACGACTGGTATGTCGTCGATGCCACGGACAAGGTGCTCGGTCGTCTGGCTGCGGAAGTGGCTCGCCGCCTGCGTGGCAAGCATAAGGCCATCTACACTCCGCACGTGGATACGGGCGACTACATCGTGGTGGTGAATGTCGAAAAACTGCGCGTCACCGGCAACAAGGCGCTCGACAAGAAGTATTACCACCACACTGGCTATCCGGGCGGTATCCGTGAAACCAATTTCACCAAGCTGCAACAGCGCGCGCCTGCCCGTGTGCTGGAAAAGGCGGTCAAGGGCATGTTGCCGAAAGGTCCGCTGGGCTACGCCATGCTGAAAAAACTCAAGTGCTACGCGGGCGCGGAACATCCGCACGCTGCGCAGCAGCCGCAAGTTCTCGAATTCTGACAGGAGCCGGAAAAATGGCTGAGACTAACTATAACTACGGTACCGGGCGTCGCAAGACGGCGGTGGCGCGTGTGTTCATCAAGCCGGGTTCCGGCAAAATCACCGTCAATGGCAAGCCGGTCGATGAGTTCTTTTCGCGCGAGACGGGGCGCATGATTGTGCGCCAGCCTTTGCAGGTGACCGATAACGTGGAGCGTTTCGACATCATGGTGAATGTCTCCGGCGGCGGTGAATCCGGTCAGGCCGGTGCGGTGCGCCATGGCATTACCCGCGCGCTGATTGATTACGATGAGTCGCTCAAGCCCGTGCTGCGCAAGGAAGGCTTCGTGACCCGCGATGCCCGCGAGGTGGAGCGCAAAAAGGTCGGTCTGCGCAAGGCGCGTCGTCGCAAGCAGTTCTCCAAACGTTAACATCTGTGGCCGCAGGCGCGGCGCAGGTTTGGTTACGAAAGCCGCATGTCGGAAGATATGCGGCTTTTGTTTGTGTGTTGCAAGTGGTGTGAAAACAAGGAGGGGCGGCGAGGATGAAATGCAAACCGACGGCAGCGCGCGCGGCGCGGGGCTTTACGCTGGTGGAAATGCTGGTGGCGATGGCGGTGTTTGGCGTGCTGCTGGCGGTGGCGGTGCCGTCTTTTCAGTCGGTGTGGACTTCGGTGCGCATGAGTGCGGCGACCAACGAATTTCTCGGCACGTTGCGTCTGGCGCGCACGAATGCGTTGAGCCGCAACCGCACGGTGGTGATGTGCGTGAGCAGCGATGCGCAACGTTGCGATTCGCGCGCCGATTGGCACGCGGGCTGGATGGTGTTTGTGGATGACAACCAGAACGGCGTGCGCGATGGCGAGGGCGAGCGGGTCATCCTGACGCGGGGGGCGCTGGACGGGGTGCGCATTATCGGCAACAGCACGGTGCGCAGTTTTATTTCCTGGCACAGCAACGGCACCATGCGGCGCGGCACGGGGCAGGGCGTGCCGCAGATGGGGACGGTGACGCTTTGTGCGCAGAGCAGCGCGGCGGCGGCGCGTCAGATTGTGGTCAATATCGGCGGGCGGGCGCGGGTGCAGACGGTGGCGGGCGAGGCGCCAAAGGCGTGCGTCAACTGAACGGCGCGGCGGCGGGCGCGGTAAAATACGCGACTTGGTTTTTTCAGGAGGACAGGGGATGATTCGCGCGGGCATCGTTGGGGGCACGGGATACACGGGTGTGGAGCTGCTACGGCTGCTGGCCGGGCACAGCGAGGTGCAGGTAACGGCGATTACGTCGCGCGGCGAGGCGGGGCTGCCGGTGGCGCAGATGTTCCCCAGTCTGCGCGGCTATTACGACCTGCAATTTTGCGCGCCGCAAGATGCGATGCTGGAACGTTGCGACGTGGTCTTTTTCGCCACGCCCAACGGCGTTGCCATGCATCAGGCCGAGGCGCTGCTGGCGGCGGGCGTGAAGGTTATCGACCTCTCGGCGGACTTTCGCCTGCGGGATGCTGCCGTGTGGGAAAAATGGTATGGCATGGAACACGCCGCGCCGCATCTGCTCGACGAGGCGGTCTATGGGCTGCCCGAACTCAAACGCGATGCCATCCGCAAGGCGCGTCTGGTGGCGAACCCGGGTTGTTACCCGACGGCGGTGCAACTGGGCTTTGCGCCGCTGCTGCGTGAGAACGTGGTGGACGTGCGCGGGCTGATTGCGGACGCGGCTTCCGGCACGTCCGGCGCGGGGCGCAAGGCGCAGGTACATGCGCTGCTGGCCGAGGCGGGCGACAGTTTTTCTGCCTACGGCGTGGCGGGGCATCGGCACTTGCCGGAAATCCGGCAGGAACTGGCGCAATATTGCGGCGAGGAAGTGGGGCTGACCTTTGTGCCGCATCTGGCGCCGATGGTGCGCGGGATGCACGCCACGCTGTACGCGCGGCTGACCAAAGAGGTGGATTTGCAGGCGCTGTTTGAAGCGCACTATGCCGATGAGGCGTGCGTGGACGTGATGCCCGCAGGCAGCCATCCGCAAACGCGCACGGTGCGGGCGGTGAACCTGTGCCGTCTGGCGGTCTTCCGCCCGCAGGGGGGCGATACGGTGGTGGTGTTGTCGGTGATTGACAACCTCGTCAAAGGCGCGGCAGGGCAGGCGGTGCAAAACATGAATTTGATGTTTGGGCTGAAAGAGAGCACCGGTCTGGATGCCGTGGCGGTCTGCCCGTAAGGATAAACACGTTTTTTGAACCGGCGCGGCTTGCGCGCCGGCAAACAGGAGAAAGCACAATGGATGATGTAGTGAAAACCGAAGCACCCTCGCTGGTCTTTACCGACAGTGCCGCCAACAAGGTGCGCGAGCTGATTGAGGAAGAAGGCAATCCGGCGCTGAAACTGCGCGTGTTCATCACCGGCGGCGGCTGCGCCGGTTTTCAGTACGGTTTCACCTTCGACGAAGTGGTGGCGGAGGATGACACGCAGTTTGAAAAAAACGGCGTCACCTTGCTGATTGACGCGATGAGCTATCAATATCTGGTCGGCGCCGAAATCGACTACACCGAAGGGCTGGAAGGTTCGCAGTTCATCATCCGCAACCCGAACGCCACGACGACCTGCGGCTGCGGTTCGTCTTTTTCGGTGTAATGCGGCGTGCGCGGCGCGTGCGGATGTTGACGGCAAGGGAGAGCCAAAGATGAAAATCGAAAACAGCGTATTTCTGGTGACCGGCGCCGGTTCCGGTCTGGGCGCGGGCACTGCCCGAATGCTGGTTGCGCAAGGCGGCAAGGTGCTGCTGGTCGACCGTAATCCGGAACTGGGCGAAGCACTGGCGCATGAGCTGGGCGCGTCGGCGGCCTTCGCGCAGGCCGATGTCGCCAACGAGGAAGAAGCGGCGAAGGCGGTTTCGGTGGCGCTGTCGCATTTCGGCAAGCTGGATGCGTTGATTAACAGCGTGGTCGTCGTGCCTGCCGAAAAGATGATTGGCCGCGACGGGCCGCACCGTCTCGAATCCTTTTCCCGCACCGTGCGGGTCAATCTGGTCGGCACCTTCAACATGCTGCGTCTGGTGGCTGCCGAGTTGGTGCACAACACGCCGGATGCCGACGGCGAGCGCGGCGTCATCATCAACACCGCCTCGGTCGCCGCCTTTGAAGGGCAGATTGGGCAAGCGGGCTTTGCCGCTTCAATGGCGGGCATTGTCGGGCTGACCTTGCCGGTGGCGCGCGAACTGGCGCAAAGCGGCGTGCGCGTGATGAGTATCGCGCCGGGCATGATGGAAACGACCATGATGTCCAGCCTGCCCGAAGAAGTGCAAACCTCGCTGGGCAAGGTGGTGCCGTTTCCCGCGCGCTTGGGCAAGGCGCAGGAATTTGCCGCGCTGGTCTGCCACATTGTGCAAAACAGCTATCTCAACGGCGAAGTCATCCGTCTGGATGGCGCGCTGCGCATGAGCGCGCGCTAAGCGTTGGCAGACACGGAAGCGGCGATGGGCGCAGCGGAGTGCTATCACTGTGGATTGCCGGTGCCGCAAGACGGCGCGGATTTTCCCGTCGAAATCAACGGCAAAACGCAGCACATGTGCTGCGCTGGGTGTCAGGCGGTGGCGCAGTCCATCGTCGACAGCGGGCTGACCGCCTATTACCAGCACCGCGACGCCCTGCCCGAATCGCGCAAAGAGGCGCTGCCGGTGGAGTTGCAGGAACTCGGTCTGTTTGACCACCCGCAGGTGCAGCAATCCTTTGTGCAGGAAGCGGGCGAGTTTGAGCGCGAAGCCTCGCTGATGCTCGAAGGCATGACCTGTGCCGCCTGCGTCTGGCTCAATGAACGCCACATCGCGCGCCAGCCCGGTGTGCGGCAGGTTTCGGTCAATTACGCCACGCGGCGCGCGCGTGTGCGTTGGGATACGCGCGAGACCAAACTTTCGGACATTCTCGCCGCCATTGCCGCCATCGGCTACCGCGCCTGGCCCTATGACGCGGAACAGGCCGAAGTGCTGGCGCAGCGCGAACGGCGCGGGATGCTCTGGCGCGTGTTTGTCGCCGGTTTCGGCATGATGCAAGTGATGATGTACGCCTTCCCGGCCTACATTGCCCCGGCGGGCGACCTTTCCATGAGCGCGGAAAACCTCATGCGTTGGGCGAGTTTGCTGCTCACGCTGCCGGTGGTGCTGTATTCCGCCGCGCCCTTTTTCCGCAACGCCTGGCGCGATTTGCGCATACGCCAGCCGGGCATGGATGTGCCGGTGGCGCTAGGCGTGGGCAGCGCCTTTGTCGCCAGCGTATGGGCAACGCTCACGCAAGGGCCGCAAGTCTATTTTGACTCGGTGACGATGTTCGTCTTTTTGCTGCTGCTTGGGCGCTATCTGGAAATGATTGCGCGCCAGCGGGCGATGCGCGGCGTCGAGAGCATGGCAAAAATTTTGCCGCTGTTTGCCGAACGGCTGGACGCCGCAGGCAATGCCGCGCGCGTGCCGGTGGCGGAACTGCAAGTGGGCGACAACGTGCGCGTGCGCCCCGGCGAGACCTTCCCTGCCGACGGCGTAGTGGTGGAAGGGCAAAGCGAAGCGGATGAATCGCTGCTCACCGGCGAGAGCCTGCCCGTGCCCAAAGCCGTGGGCGATACTGTGACCGGCGGCTGCATCAACGTGGCCAGCGCGCTGCGGGTAGAAGTGCGGCAAGTCGGCGAGATGACGCGGCTTGCCACCATCCGCCGCCTGATGGAACGCGCCAGTCAGGAACGCCCCCGCGTCTCTCGCGTGGCCGATTATGTTGCGCGCTGGTTCATCGTCACCACCCTCGCGCTGGCCGCCGCCGCCTGGTTGGGCTGGCATTTTTACCAGCCCGAGCGCGCGCTGTGGGTGTTTGTTTCCGTGCTGGTCGTCGCCTGCCCGTGTGCGCTCTCGCTGGCTACGCCGGTGGCAATGACGGTCGCCACCGACGCGCTCGCCCGCATCGGCGTACTGGTCACGCGCGGCCACGCCATTGAAACGCTGGCGCGCGCCAACCTGTTCGCCTTCGACAAAACCGGCACGCTCACGCAGGGCAAACTGCAACTCGAACACATCTGGACCGCCGCGCAAACCGACGCTGCCGCGCAGGACGAACTGGCGCTCGCAGCCGCCATGGAAGCCGATTCCGAACACGCCATCGCCCGCGCCCTGCGCGCCGCCGCGCACACCGTCGGCACGCTGGCGGGCAGCGCGCGCTCCGTCACCGGACAAGGCATGGAAGCACAACGGGCAGACGGCACCGTGTTGCGCCTCGGTCGCCCCGATTTTGTCGCGCAACTGACCGGCACGCCGATGCCCGCGCCCGAAGTCGAAGCGCAGGCGCAAAGCGCGGGCGCCAGCCTCATCGCACTGGGCGAAGCCGGGCGCTGGCGCGCGCTGTTTGTATTGAGCGATCGCGTGCGCGAAGACGCCCCCGTCCTGCTGGAACAACTGCGCGCCGAACATTGTCCGGCGGTCATTCTCAGTGGCGACGCGAATGCGCCCGTGCAATTCGTCGCCCGCGCGCTGGGCGTGACCGAAGCGCACGCCGCGCTCTCGCCGCAGCAAAAACACGACTGGCTCGCCGCCCGCCAGCAGCAGGCCGGCGCGGTCGTCGCCATGGTCGGCGACGGCGTCAACGACGCCCCCGTGCTGGCGCAGGCGCACGTCTCCATCGCCATGGGCGGCGGCACGGATCTGGCGCGCAATCAGGCCGACATTGTGCTGCTCTCCAACCATCTGGGCGATTTGGCGCGCGGCATTCGCTTGAGCCGCCGCGCGCTGCGCGTGGTCAAGCAAAACCTCTGGTGGTCATTCGGCTACAACCTCGCCGCCGTCCCGCTGGCAATGAGCGGCGTCGTCACCCCCTGGATGGCCGGCGTCGGCATGGCCGCCAGCTCGCTACTCGTCGTCCTCAACGCCCTGCGCCTTGCCAGCAAACCGAAACCGAGAGTGCGCGCGGGGTGAGGACGCGGCGGTTTGCTACACAAGGCGTTGCCGGTATGAAATTCAAACTCGTGGCGAAATCGGACATCAAATATATCCTGCTGCTGTTTGCAGTGGTTTGCTTGTTGTTCTGGTATCTCTACGGCTTGAGCGAATGGAGTGTTTTTGCGCACGTCAAAATACCCGAAGGGGAGACGGTCACCATCAACACGGAGTTTGGCGCGGACATGCTTTGCACGGTCTATCCTTACGAAAAGACGGTGCATATTCAGGACGGTCTGGACGAAAACATCCGGTCAAAATTGCATGAATATCTGAATTTGAACGGCTTTGAAGGCAATGGCGAGTACGAACTAACCTTGTTGATGAGTGATGCCAGCGCCGCACATGTTCAGGCCGTGACGATTCCGCCCTATGCTTCCGGGGTCAAGTTCGCAACGGATTTGCAAGGCGAGTTCAAAAAAATCGACAAGTCTTGCGTGTTTTTTCAAACTACAAAGGCGGTTTATCTGTCGAGATGACAGAATCACAGAAGGTTTGACGCCTCGCGATGGCTTCAAACCGCCTGCGCGCTTCCGCGCCCGCGTCGAGCGCGGCGTTAGCGGGCGGTGAGTGCGTCGGCCAGTTTTGGGTGCTCAAAGCGGAAGCCGGTTTCGTTGAGCGCGGCGGGCAGGACGTTTTGACCGTCGAGCAGCAGGGTAGCAAGCTCACCTAGCGCCAGACGCAGCGCCAATGCGGGGGCGGGGAGCAGGGCAGGACGGTGCAGCGCGGCGGCCAGCGTGCGGGTGAATGTGGCGTTGCGCACGGGCTGCGGCGCGGTGAGGTTGTAGAGAGGGTGGCGGCTGGCCTCGGGTTGGTGCAGGATGTGACGCACGGCGCGCACCCAGTCGTGACGGCTGATCCAGCTCATGTATTGGCGTCCGTTGCCCAGGCGTCCGCCCAGACCGAGGCGAAAGGGTAGCCGCAGCCGTGCCAGTATGCCGCCTGCGGGATCAAGCACGATGCCGGTGCGCACGATGGCGACGGGCACGCCGTGTGCTTCGGCCTGGCGGGCGAGCTGTTCCCATCGGTCGCAGAGCTGGTGGGGAAAGTCGTCGGTGAAGCGGGTGTCGGCTTCGGTGAGCGCGTCGTCGCCCTGCGCGCCGTACCAGCCGGTGGCAGAACCACTGATGAGCAGACGGGGCTTGGCGGGGGCGGCGGCAATCCAGTCGAGCAAGGTCTGGGTGGGGGTCAGGCGGCTGGCGTAGAGGGCGGCCTTGCGGGTGGCTGTCCAGCGGCGATCGGCAATGCCTGCACCGGCGAGGTTGATGAGAACGTCAAAGCGATCGGTGCAGCGTGGCAGTTCTTCGTAACTGAGCAGCCGCACATGCGCGGGGGCGTTTTGCTGCGGTGCGCGCGTGAGCCAGGTGATGCGCGCGTTATCTTCGCGGTGCAGTGTGTCGCTGAGGGCGCGGCCAAGAAAGCCAGAGCCGCCGGTGATGAGGATGTTCATGGAGTGTCTCCTGGTGGATGGGGAAAGAATTGCGCGGGGCTACGCGGCGCTTGGCCGAGAAGGTGGGTAAAGGGCGCGTTGTCGGCAACGGTGGCACCCGCAGCGAGCAGGGCGAGGCTGTCCGCGCTGACCATGCCGCGCGTGAGGCGGGCAGCAAGCGGCAGCAGCGGGCGCAGCAGCGCGGTG
>JAFZMK010000182.1 GCA_017553285.1 Rhodocyclaceae bacterium | reverse complement strand
GGCGAGCGCGATGAGCAACGCCAGAATGCCGATAATCTGCCAGTTGCGCCGCTGCACCATGACGCCGCCAACGTGGTCATTCCACGTTCTGCGGGCAGTGGTGTAGGGATTGTCCGATTCCCCGGCGCGCCGCCCGCCTTCGATGCGCTGCGGCAGTTGCCGGGGATCAGCATCGTCCGTGATCGGCGCTTGACGGCGCAGCAGGCTGGTTACAGTGTCGCGCAGGCTCATGCTGCCTCCCGATAGTGTTGCGGTTGCGTGGATGGGATGTAATCGTCCAGGCTGAGATTGCGGCTGGCGAGCCATTCCTGCACCCATTCGTCACCAAACTGTTTTTCCAGGGCGCGAATGTCGTTGAGGCTGTCCTTGTCGGAGGCACCGACAAAGGCCAGCGCGAGCGGGCCGAGCGCCAAATCGTAGAGACGCCGCCCTTCTTCCGAGACGTAGTAGTAATGCCGCTTGGGTTCGGCACCGGCGAGAATTTCGATCTGGCGGCTGTTCAGCCCCATGCGGCGATAGAGCGCGGCAGTGTCTTCGTCGCGGGCGTAGACGTTCGGCAGAAAAATCTTCGTCGCCGTAGATTCAACGATTACGTCCAGAATGCCGGAGTTGGCGGCATCCGAGAGGCTTTGCGTCGCCAGCAACACCAGACAGTTGGCTTTGCGCAGCACCTTGAACCATTCGCGAATCTTCTCCCGGAAGGCAGGATGGCCGAGCATCAGCCAGGCTTCGTCCAGAATGATGACCGCAGGCTGGCCGGTGAGCGCGCGCTCAATGCGGCGGAAGAGATACAGCAACACCGGCAGGGCGAACTTCTCGCCGAGGTTCATCAGGTCTTCGATCTCGAACACCGTGAAATCCGACAAGGCCAGCCCGTCTTCTTCCGCGTCCAGCAGATGCCCCATGACGCCGTCGACGGTGTATTGCTTGAGCGCCTCGCGGATGGCGTGATCCTGCACGGTGAGCGCAAACTCGGAGAGGGTGCGGGCGTTGGATGCGTGCATGGAGACAATGGCGTTGGCAATCTCGTTGCGCTGCGCAGGCGTGGTGGTGACGCCATTGAGGGCGAGCATGGTGTCCAGCCATTCCATTGCCCAGGCGCGATCCTGTTTGGTTTCCAGATACTGCAACGGGCAGAAGGCGAGGCTGTCGCCATCGCCGCCGGGCGTGAAATGCCGCCCGCTGCGCCCGTGCGTGCTGGCACGGATGGCAGCGGCGAGTGGGTACATCGAGCCGCCCTTGTCAAAGGCAAAAATCGACATGCCCCGGTAGCGGCGGAACTGGGCGGCGAGAATCGCCAGGTGCGTGGATTTGCCCGCGCCGGTCGGTCCGAACATGAAGGTGTGCCCCAAATCGCGCACATGCAGGTTCAGCCGGAACGGGGTTGAGCCGACGGTGACACAGTGCATCAGCGCCGGGCTGTGCGGCGGGTAGAACGGGCAGGGCGCGCTCATGCGCCCCGTCCAGATGGTGCTGGTGGGCAGCAGGTCAGCAAAGTTCAGGGTGTTGACCAGCGGGCGGCGCACGTTCTCCACTCCATGGCCGGGCAGACTGCCCAGATACGCATCGAGCGTGTTGATGGTCTCTACGCGCGCGCCAAAGCCGCGTTTCTGGATAGCTTTCTCCACTTTGCGGGCGGCGGCTTGCAGGCGCTCACGGTCTTCATCCATGAGGATGACGACCGAGGTGTAAAAGCCACCGGCGACCATGCCGCTGCTGATTTCGGCGATGGCATCCTCGGCATCGCGCGTCATCAGCGCCGCATCCTGGTTGATGGCACCGGTGTTGGTGTTGAACACCTGGTCAAAGAAGCCGCGAATCTTCTGCCGCCACTTCTTGCGGTACTTGTCCAGTTGCGCGATGGCTTCATGCTGGTCAAGGAAGATGAAGCGGCTTGACCAGCGGTATTCGCAGGGAAGTTCCGCCAGCGCCGCCAGAATGCCGGGGTAGCTTTCCAGCGGGAAACCATCGATGGCGACGACCTGAATGAGCTTGCGGCCAATCTTGGGGATGACGCCCGCGTACAGTTCCTGCCCGCCGAGGATGCGATCCAGATACATCGGGTTGCTGGGCAACTGCACCGGGTGGCGCTCACCGGTAATGCAAAACTGCAACCAGCCGAGCAGGGCGTCATGGGTGACGGTGGAGCCGTCTTCGAGCGTCAGCTTCTGCCCGCCCAGACGGGTGAGTTTGACCGCCGCAGACAGGCGCGATTCGAGGTTGGCAATTTCGCGCTGGAACTGGGCAATCAGCCCTTGCGTGCGGGCGGTGCGATCGAGCGCGGGCGTGTCATCGTCAAACATCAACTCGGTGAATTTCGCCTGCGCGAGCATCGGCGGATACCAGGTGGCGGTAATCACAAAATGCCCTTCAAAGAGGGCGTCCAGGTTCTCGAACAGGTGGCGGCGCTCCTCATCGATGGCAGCGCAGACGGGATCGGGAAACGCGGAATCGGCGCGCGGCGAGTAATGCGGCGCGGGATGGCGCACGGCGTCGATGTGCAGCATCCAGCCGTTGCCGAGGTTCTGGATGGCCTGATTGATGCGCGCCGAGACCGCATTGCGCTGCTCATGGGTGGCGCTGGCATCGTCCGAGCCAGAGTACGTCCAGGCGGCCATGAAGGCACCGTTCTTGCAGACGATGACGCCATCGTCGACGACGGCGGCGTAATTCAGCAAATCGGCCAGCCCGGCAATCTGGCTGCGGTGCGCTTTGAGCTTCATTGCGCCCTCGAGCACGCGCAGCCAGTCCATCAGCAGCACGACGAGCACTGCGCCCAGGGCGGCGATGAGCAGCGTGATGGCGACGATCATTTGTACTCCGTGCGGTTGATGCGCCAGGGCGTGCTGTGCGGGGCGTAGTAGGGGGCGTAGCGGCGCGAGCGCAGATAGACGTGGCGCAACTGCGGGTCAGACTTGGCCGCCAGCCGCAGGATGTAGAGCGCGCCAAACCACAACACGAGGCCAAAAATGGTCGAGCGCATGTCCTGCGCGGTGAAGATCAGTGCTCCGGCCATCAGGCCGGAGAACATCACCAGTTCGCGATCCCCGCCCATGAACAGGTTCTGGCGGTTTGCCGCACGGCGAATGGGTACGGTGCGCAAAGCCATGATTTACGCCAGCAGGTAGAGAGCAGGCGGGACGGCAGGCAGCGAGGCAATCTGTGCGCCTTTGCCGAAGAAGCTGCTCATCATGTTGTTGGCGCCGATAATCAGCGCCATGACCAGCACGATGAAGATCAGCGTGCGGAAGAAGGCGTTGAGTTCGCCGCCGAAGATGAGTACACCACCGGCAACAACGATGCCGATGATGGCGAGCGCAAAGGCGACGGGGCCGGTGACGGAGTTTCGGAGATTTTCCAGCCAGGATTCATAGGGCAGGTTGCCGCCCTGGTCTGCGGATGCCCACGCGGTTTCAGGCGAGGCGGCGAGATACACAATGAGACCAATAAGACACAGGTAAACCAGGGTGCGGGTAAGCGGTTTCAATTTCAACTCCATTGAGGTGGTTACAGGGGTTCGGTGAGGTAGTGACCGTCGGCAAAGCCGCTGATTTGCAGCAATTCGCGGACACGGCGCGTGCGCCCTTCGCGGGCGATGTGCACGATGAGATGCACCGCCGAGCCAATCAGCGGTTCAATCGGGTGCGGGGATTCGGGGTGCATGGAGATGAGCATCGCCAGCCTGTCCAGCGCGGCCATGGCGTTGTTGGCGTG
>JAFZMK010000181.1 GCA_017553285.1 Rhodocyclaceae bacterium | reverse complement strand
GCGCGGCCTTGCAGGTCGCGCAGGTATTCGGCGTCTTTTTGCAGGCTTTCGCGGTTTTCCTGCAACACCTGCATGGCAGCCAGCGCGCTGTTCATCTGCGCGTCGTTGGCGACCTTCTCGATTTCGTTGAGCGCGGCACGTTCTTCATCGGAACAACCGGCGCTGGTGAAGCAGGGGTGGTTTTTGATGTAGTCCAGGTTCTCGAACTTGCTGATGTAGCTGTCCAGGTCGCCAAACTGTTTTTCGTAGCCTTGCAGGGCGTCGTAGGCGTGCAACAGGCCGTTGATGGCGTTCTGGGCGTCGTTCCAGATGTAGTCCGGCGTGGCAGCCTGCATGAGCTGGTCTTCGTACTGCTTGAGTTGCAGCGCATATTCTTCGATCTGTTTCAGGGTCTGCGCCACTTCTTCCACGGCAGAGGCCGTGGTCTGGGCGAGGTTGGCAGCATCGATGACGGGAATGCCCCCGGCTTGCGCCGGGGCAATGGACGCCAGGGAGAGGGCGAGGGCAAGGGTGGTGAGTTTGTGTTGCATGTGTGTACCTCTTACGGTTGGTGGTTAGTAGTCAAACGACTGGTAGGGCTTGGAGAAGGTGAGGTCTTTGGTGACCACAACGTTGAAACGGTAGCCGGGGCGGATTTGCAGCGTGGGGGCGATGGAGAGGTTTTTGGAGAGCAACTGCGCGGTGGCTTGGCCAAGCTGCTGACCGAGGGCTTCGGAGAGCACGCTGCTGGCGTCGGTGCGGTCTGAATCGCCGCTATCCGATTGGCGCTGGCTGTAGGTGATGCCAGCGGTGACGGCGCTCATCAGCAACGCGGAACCGAACAGGCGCAGGTAGTGGTTATCGACCTGATCCTCAAAACCGCCATACCCGGCACTATCGGCGCCGGGCATGGAGCCAAGATCAAGCGCCTTGCCGTCCGGGAAGACGATGCGCGTCCAGGCAACCAGCACGCGCTCTTGCCCGTAGGCAACGCCGCTGTTGTAGGTGCCGACGAGCCGCGAGCCTTGCGGGATGAGCAGGTGGTGACCGGTGGCGGTGTCATAGACATCCTGACTGACCTGACCGACGATCTGCCCGGGCAAATCCGAGTTGATGCCGGAAATGAGCGTGGCGGGGATAACCGAGCCTGCGCGCAGTTCAAAGGGTGAGCGCGGCGTTTGCACTTGCAGGTCGAGTTCCCAACGGTCAGCAGGCGCGCCAGACGCTTGCTGGCCGCCCGCAGCCGGTGCCGGTGCGCCACCGGCAAGGCCAGCAGCGCGTAGCTGTTCCAGACGCGCCTTGTAGGCGGCGGTGGGGTCGTTGCTCTGGTTAGCGGCCATCATGCGGCGGACTTCTTCCAGGCGCTCTTGCATGTTGTTGGCCGCCGTGGTGGGCGCGGGCGAGCCGCTCGAGCGGGCGGCAGCGCCGCGCACGGTGGTGCGCGATTTGACGGCTTCGGCAAACATCTGCGCTTTGGCCTGCCGGATGCGCAGCAGTTCTTCGTCGATGGGCGGGGGCGCGGCAGTGGCGGCGGCAGCCGGTTTGTTGCTGTCTTCGCTGCGGGGGCGGAAGTCGGGCTTCTTCGCGGCTGCGTCTTCCTTGGGCGTATTGTCCGGCGGCGTGATCAGCCCGCCGGTGCGGGTGCCGACGACTTCTTGCGCAAACTGGGTGGCAGAGGCCGCCGTTGGCGTTTCTTCTTGCTCCTTGCGGTTTTGCGCATCGGCGCGATCCTTCATGGTCAGCATCATGATGAGCATGAACGCCAGCAGCACGAGACCCATCAGGTAGATGGGCAGCTTGTTGACGGTTCGCAGCCCGGTGCCCTTGGGCAACGCGCTGGGCGAACAGTTTGGGGACATTGTGTTCATCTTGATTTAACGTCCAAATAACTTACAAACAACATCCTTTGAATGTTCTTGCAATGTGCTTATCACTCTTTCCTTGACCACGCACCCACTGGCGTAAAACTGCCCGCGTGCGCGGTATAGGGGCGGGAAATGGCCTGGTCGCCGACAAACAGGGTGAGGCGGTAGATGTCCCCGGCAGCATCGAGCACGTAGCGCAGCGCGGTGCCCGCTTGCGGGCGGGGAGCGTCTTCGCGCGGGTTGGCGGGGACGTATTCGGCGACTTGATAGCCACGGGCGCGCAGCCCATTGACCAGCGCCGTGCCGAAGGGGTCGGTGGTCGGCTGTTGCAGGGCGAGCGCGGTGTGCGCGGGCGGGTAGAGGCTGGCAAGTTGATGCACGGCATCGGCAGCCAGCGGGGTCTGGTCGCCTTCAGTGACGAAGTTCCCGCCGGGGGCGGTGGTGGCGCAGCCACACAGGATGAACGCCAGGGTGCAGATGAGTTTGCGCATTGCGTTACTCCTTGCGGGTGATGGTGATGCGGTCTTGATTGAGGCCGACACCGGCAATCAGGATGGCGCGGTCAAACACGGCATCGACGATGTAGCGGTTGTTCTGCACGCGGTAATTGACCATGACCTGTTCTTCCGAGCTAAACAGGCCGCCATCGCGCACCACGAGCAGCGTGGGCGCTTCGGTCTGGTTCATCGCTTCGGGCATTTCGATGATGGTTTTGCGGCCATCGTTGTAGACGCGCAGCGGCTTCCAGCGCGCCGAGCCGGAAATGTCGTAGTTGAAATGCAGATCGCCCAGGTATTCACCGCCGGGCAGGGTGTTGTTGGCGATGTCCTGCACCTCGCGCTTGGCCAGCGCCGCCCATTTCGCCTGAATTTCTTCCGGGTACTCGAAGGCGACGTGGCTCATGTAGCGGCTGCGATGCGATTTGAGCCGCATGTGATAGGTGCGGCGGTTGGTGGTGACGACCATGGACGTTTCCAGCCCGATGTCCAGCGGTTTGATGATGAGGTGCTGCACCTCATTTGCACCGCGCCCGGTAATGGCCGGTTCGACCATCCAGCG
>JAFZMK010000180.1 GCA_017553285.1 Rhodocyclaceae bacterium | reverse complement strand
GCAGCAAGCTGGCAGGGCAGGGCGGGCGGTGATGCAAACGGGCAATCTGGGCAGCCATGGCGGCACTCCTTGCGCAGAACAATGAGAGTTTTTCTCATTATCACGCCAACCCAATGATTTTGCCAATTATGTTTTTTGAAGGCAGCGATTCAAGGCAGCAATCGCGCAGCTACCGGGCGGCTACCGGGCGGCGCATTTGCCGTGCCCACGTCGTATCCGCCGCAACCATCGGTTTTTTCGCCACCCACGCCCCGCGTCGCACCCACGCCGTAGCCAAGCAGGGTGGGCAAGCCTACCGAACAAAGCGCCCCGCATGGGGCGCTTTTTTATGGGATCGCGGGCGTCCCGCCCGCACAACCATGCGGGCAAGATGCCCGCGCTCCCGGTCCGACAAACTCGCTGCGTCCCCGCCTGCGGCGGTGCCTCCACGTCGCTTCCACGTCGCCGCAATGCGGCTCCGAGGCGAAGCGGTGCTTCGCCTTTTCGCCTCCGCCCTCCTTCAAAGAGGGATGCTTGCGTCAGGCTCCCTCTCAGAGGAATCTGTCGGCGTAGCCGACTGTGGGAGGAAGCGGCACGGACGGCGGGAAAACCGATGGTGGCGGTGGATACGACGCAGGTACGGTACGGGGCGTGCGCGCGGGGGCAATTACGCGCCCGGTGCCTGCGCGCACAATACCTGCGCCATGCGCGTCTGCCAGCCTTTGCCGGTGGCGCGCCAGCGCTCGAGCACGTCCGGGGCAAGGCGCAGCGTGATGGCTTCTTTGCGTACCGCCGCCACGCTGCCCTTTGGTCTGCCGCGCGAGCGGCGGGCAATTTCCTCGCCCGTGGTCACATGTACGTTGCCTGTCTCCAGTTGCGAAAAGGCGCGCTCGATGGAAGCGAACAGCGCGGCATCCTCTGCATTCAGTTTTTCGGCTTCAGACATTGTGTTTCTCCATCAGTTTGCGCAGCAGGTGGGCGGGGATGTTTTCGATGCGCCCTTTGTTGTACGCCGTTACCAAGACCACTTCGCCGCGTGGGCGGCGCACGAAATAAATCACCCGCGCCCCGCCGCGTTTGCCGTGCCCTTTTGCCGCCCAGCGCACTTTGCGCCCCCCACGTTCGCGCCAGCCGCGCGGTCGCGTCTGTCACTCACTTCCACGTCGCCGCTAAAGCGGCTTCCGACTCCGGCGGGCGAAGCGATGCTTCGCCTTTCGCCTCCGTCCCCCCCGAGGGGGGCGAGCGCCCGGCTTTGGGCGGCCATGCGCCGGGCGCGCAAGACGCAGACCGCCGCTACCGGGGATAACGTCTCCCGCAAGCGGATTGCTGGCGATGAAGTCCACGAACTCGACGCGCTGGTCGTCATTCCAGAACGCGCCCTCCACGTCGCCGCAAAGCGGCTCCGACTACGGCGGGCGAAGCGATGCTTCGCTGTATCCGCCTTCGTCCGTGGCGAGGAACACCGGGGTTTCGATAACGGTCAACATGAATTGATTGTATATCGAAAAATACAAAACACAAGACTGTGGGGCGCGGGCGGCGGAAAAACCGATGGCGGCGGCGGATGCGGCGTGGGGGCGCTTACGCCTCGGGCAGGGGGCGGAAGGATTGGGGGTGGTGGAAGTCGGGTTTGTCTGTCGGGTGCGTGAGTGCGAGGTGGAAGCATTGTCCGTCCGTGGTTTCCAGCACCAGCGAGAGGGCGAGGCGGGTGGCTTGTGCGTCGGCGGGCAGGCGGGTGGTGAGGCGGAAGCCGTCGGGGCGCGGGGCGCAGACGATGGCGGGGGCGGGGAGGTCGGTGCGCGGGGTTTGTCCGCTGCGCGTTGCGCGAAAGTCATACACTGCCCAGTTGCCGGAAGGGGCGAGGTTGTATTCGCGGTAGCTGCCGTCGGCGTGGGCGAAGAAGGCTTCGCAGCAGGTGTGTTGCCAGAGGTTGTCGCGAAATTCGGGGGCGGCGGCAGGCGGCGGCAGGATGAGCGCGGCGGGGGTGAGAATCTGGTAGCACAGTTGCCAGTAGTCGTCGGCGCGGAAAAATACGACGTGGGCGGAAAGCGGCGCGGGGAAGGTTTCGGCGGGGTGGACGGACAGGACAAGCGGCGTCATGGTGCGTTGGTTTCCTTGTTGGCGGCGAGGCGTTCGACTTCCGGGTTCGCCCAGTGGCCGAAGATGCGATAGCGTGAAGCGAGCGCGCGCGAGACCGGGTCGTTCAGCGCCTTTTGTGCGATATAGGCGGCAATGGCCGCAGGCGGGAAGGCGAGCGCGGCTGCCGCCGCTACGGGGGTGGCGACTGCGGGGGTGATGGCGGCGGTCAGTTCCTGCGTTTGCGCTTGCAAGTCGGCTTCGCCGGTAATCTGGATGCTGGCGGAGGGGCCGTGGATGTGCAAGTCGTCGGTGCGCAAAATGCCGTTTTCCAGACGGAAATGGGCGCTGGCGGCATCAAAGGCGAAGCCTTGACCGAAGACATCCTGAAAGTCACCGGCAAGGCGGCGCGGGATGCTTTGCAGGCTGAAGACGCTGAGCAGGCGCCCGACGCCGGGTTCAATGCTGCGAAAACTGCTGTCGGCGGCGTGCAGTTCGCCCGTGCCGTTCAGGGCGCCCCGGAAAAATTGCAGCGGCGAACCCGGCCAGTCAAGCTGACCTTCCAGCGTGCCCGTGCCGCCGGCGAGTACGTCGGGCTGGTTGAGGCGGGCGAGGAAGTTGCCAATGTTGCGCAGCGTGAGCGTGAAGCGGGTGTGGGTGCGGGAAGGGGCGTGCGCGCCCCATGCGCCGCTGGCGGTGAGGGTGGCGTCTTCGTTGATGAGTTCGGCGCGCGAAATCTGCCAGCCCTGTTCGCCGTTGGCCGCTTGCAGGGCAAGGCGACCTTGCGGCTGGCCGTTGAGGGAAAGCTGGTCGACGACCAGGTCAACATCGGGCAGATGCGTGTGGGCGGGGTCGTCCGGCGTGGGCGCGGTGGGGCGGGAGCCTTCGGCGGTGACGGTGATGACCTGCTTTTCGGGCGGCAGCGGCGCTTGCCCGACGGCGAAGTGTTTGAGGCGCGCGCGCAGCAGACCGTGTGCGCCTTCATCCAGCCATTGCACGGGGCCGGCGGCCAGCGTGCTGTCGACATGCCCTTGCCAGCCGCGCCCGGGCAGGGCGTCCAGTTGCAGGGCAAGCGCGCGCCCGGGGGTGTCGAAAAGCTGGAAACGTTCGGCGCGCAGGCGCACCGTACACGGCGGGCACAGCGGCGCGGGCGCGGGCGATGTTTCGCCGGTGTCGGCGCGGGTTTGTTGCAGGAAGGTGCGCCAGTCGTCGAAGTTGATGTCTGCCAGTTGCGCTTCCAGCGCCAGTCCTTGCGCCGGGGGCGAGACGGCGGTGAACACGCCCAGCGCGCCGTGCGCAAGCTGCCAGCCATCGCCTTGCGGCGCGGGGTGCCAGAGAATGCCGCCGTTGAGGCGCGGCGCTTGTTGCCAGTCCAGACGCAGCGCGTCGGGCGTGTGGCGCAGGGAGACTTCCAGCGGCCAAGCAGCTTCGGCAGTTTTCGCCAGCGGCGCGGGCAGGGTGGAGGCCAGCCCCTCGAGCGTGGTGCGCAATTGCACCGTCATGTTTTCCGGGTGCAGACCGGCGTGAATCTGCACCGGCGTGCGCCCGCGCAAAGCGCCCATCAGCGCGGTCAGCGCGGCGGGGGCGTCCGGCGTGGCGGCAAGCTGCTGGCGCAGTGCGTCGGCATCGAAGAGCACGCGCGCGCCCAGCGCGGGGCCGTGTTCGCTGTGCACGCCTTCCAGTTGCAGGGGATGCCCGAGCCACTGACCGCCGATTTCGTCGAATGCCAGTTCGTCCAGCGTAAAGCGCAGCCGCAGCCGCGCCGCTTCAATGGGCGGCCAGGGCGGGAGGGCAACGCGGTTGTCGGCAAACTGAAATTCGCCTTGCGCCTGCGATTGTTCGGGTTTGTCCAGGTCAATGTCGAGCGCCAGCCGCAAGGCGGCGTCCCCGGTCGGTTGCAAGGACGTGACCCAGCCGCCGACACGGTCGCGCACCGGGCTTTCGCGCACGAAGCGCAGAAAATCGGCGGTCTCGCCGCGTGCGTCGCCTTGCAGTACCAGATGCGGCGCGTCGGCGCCGAGGTCGGCAATCTGCGCGTTGACGGGCGCGAGCTGCACGCCGTACAGCCGCCCTTGCGCTTCTTCAATGAACATGCCAGCGCCGTGAAAACGCAGCCGCCCGCGAATGTCCTGCATTTCCGGCCAGTCTTCGTAGGGACGCAGGCGCACGCCTTCGGCGTTCATGGCAATGGCAAATTCGCCATCATTGTGTTCAAACGGAAAATCCGCCAGCGCACCGCGAAGGGTGAGTGTGACCTCGTGCGCCGTGCCAGCGGTGAGGTAGTTGCGCAGCCAGTCGCGCGCGGCTTCGGGCACGACGTGCGGCAGATAGCGCCAGGTGGCGGCACCGTTGCCTTGCGCAAGCCGCGCGCGCAAGTCGATGCGCGCGCCGCTGCCGTCCCTCGGCACGGTGAGCGTGCCTTCGGCTTCGCCGCCTTGGGCATCAGCGTTTTCAAAGCGCGCTTCGTTCAGCGCCAGATGCAGGCTGCCGTCACTTTGACGCTGCCAGCGCAGGGCGGCTTGCAGCGTTTGAAAGGCAAGCTGACCTTCATGGACGGGAAACACCGCTGGCAGCGCAAGATGACCGCCGTTGAGCGAGAGCGATGCCGTGCCGCGCGCGGCGTTGCCGTAGAGGCGCACATCGGCGTGCGCCAGCCCCGGGATGGTGTCGTGCGCGCGCACGGACAGGTCGCGCAAATCCAGGCTGGCTTGCCAGTGCTGCGCGTCCTCAAAACGCACCGAGCCTTGCAGACGTTCGGCTTGTCCGGCGGGGGCAGCGTCGGCGTGTGCGGGTTGCCAGCGCGGGTGGTGAATGTCAAATTCCGCCGCCTGCGGCACGAGGCTGCCGTCGGGCGGGCGGTTTAGCCACAGGCGCAGCGCGCCTTCACCTGCGACGCTGACGGGCAGGGTCAGCGCGGGAAAGCTGCGCTGCGCAAAATCGCGGATGGCAAGAAAATTGGCGTGCGGCAAATCCAGATACAGACGCATGTCGCCTGTGGCGGCAAGTTCGCCGCGCACGTCGATGACCTCTGCCAGCGGCTGCGGCGGGGTGGCGCGCAGCGCAAAGCGCCACGGCATCTGCCGCCCTTGCCAGCGCAGGCTGACGTGCGTGAGTTGCACTTCTTGCCGGGCGATGGCGTCTTGCAGGTGCAGGCTGGCATCTTGAATGACAATTTCGCGCTGTTCGGCAAGCCAGTCCAGAAAGGGATTGTCCGCGCCGTCGCCTTGGGTCTCGATGCGCTGGCCGAGCAGCTCAAAACTGCCGTCTGCCAGACGGGCAAAGTGCAGCGTGGGCGCGCGGATGCGCAGTTGCGCAAACACGGGGCGTGCCTGCCACAGCGAATGCAGGGAAAGTTCCGCCTGCACTTCGGGCAGGTGCAGCAAGGGCGCATCCGGCGCGCCCAGCGTGACTTCGCGCAGTCGCAGCCGTGGCCGCCAACTATGCCAGCGTGCCTGCAAAACACCGATGTGCACGGGCACATGCAGCGCCGCAGAAAGATGCTGGGCGAATTGCTCGCGGTAGTCGTCGAGCTTGGGCACCAGCCAGATGCGCGCAGTTGCCAGCACAAAGGCAAGCGGCAACAGCAGCCAGAGGGCAGCGCGGGCAAGCGGGGTGGCGAGGCGGCGCATCGGGCGGACGTTATCCGAAAACCTGCTGCCACAGCGCGCGCACCGGCGCGGTGAGCGTGCGCACTTCGTCTTGCTGCGCGTGCGCGGGGCGGTCGTTCAGACGGCAGACGTGCTGCATGTGGCGCAGCGTGCGGTAAGTCTGGGCGCATTCGGCGGCAAGCGTGGCATCGATCAGTCCCAGTTCGGCAGCGATGCCCAGCAGCGCAATGTTGCCGAGGTTTTCCGCCAGCCGCAGGTGCTCGCGGGTGTAGCCCAGCACCAGATATTGAATGATGAATTCCACGTCAATCAGCCCGCCGTGGCTGTGTTTGAGGTCAAAGACGCCAGCGGCGGCGGGATGGTTGTCGTACATTTTCTGGCGCATGGCGAGGATGTCTGCGCGCAGTTGCGCCAAATCGCGCGGTAGCGAAAGAATTTCGCGACGGATGGCCTCAAAGCCTGCCGCCAGCGCGGGCGAACCGGCGCAAAAGCGCGCGCGGGTGAGCGCCTGATGTTCCCACACCCAGGCTTGTTCCAGTTGGTATTTGCGAAACCCCGCCAGCGAACAGACAATCAACCCGGAATCCCCATCCGGGCGCAGGCGCAGGTCGGTTTCGTAGAGCACACCGGCGGCGGTGCGGCTCGATAGCCAGGTGTTGATGCGGCGGGCGTAGCGGGTGTAGGTATCAATCGCCTCGGGCGCGTCGTCTTCAAAAAGAAAGACCAAATCCAGATCCGCGCCATAGCCCAGTTCCTTGCCGCCCAGTTTGCCGTAGCCGATGGCAGCAAAGCGCGGCGCTTCGCAATGTTTTTTGTTCAACCGCTGCCACACGCGCGCCATGCTGTGCGACAGCGTCAAATCGGCGAGCAAGGAGAGATGGTCGGCGAGGCGCTCGACGCTCAACTGGCCGGAAATATCCTGCATCAACAGGCGGAAAGACATCGCATGGCAGCGTTCGCGCATCCGGTCCATTTGCTGTTCGGTGTCTGGTTCCAGCGCGTCGAGTTCGGCGGCAAGCTCGGCGGAAAACTGCTGCCAGTCGGGTTCGGCGTAGAGGTTGCGGTCGTCAAGCAACTCGTCGAGCAAAATCGGATGCTGGGTGAGAAACTGCGCGCCCTGACTGGATGCTGCCATGAGTTCGACCACGCGCGTGAGCGCGTGCGGATATTGCTGCAACAGCGCAAGGTACGCGCTGCGCCGGGCAATCGCCTCAAACAGCGTGAGCGCGCGCGGCAAGGTTTCATCGGGCGCGACGGTTTTACCGGCGGCTTCGATGGCGCGCGGCAGCAGGGCATCGATTTTTTCCTTGGCCGTCGCGCTCATGTGTTGATAGGCGGCGCTGCCCCGCCAGGCGAGGATGCGCGTGCGCACGCCCTCGGCATCGTGATAGCCCAGGGCGGTTAGCCGCGCGCAGGTTGCCTCGGCATCTTCGCCGTCTTCCTGCGGCCAGCGGGCGTCTTCGGTCTCGTTGTTCTCGTCGCCGTGAAAGACGGCATCAAAACGGGCACTGACGCGCGCGCGGCAAGCCTCCAGCCGCGCGAGGAAAGCGGGCGTGTCGTCAAACCCCATTGTCTGCGCGATGCGCGCCAGTTCTTCGGGCGCCTCGGGCAGGTCGTGGGTTTGCGCATCTTCGCGGTATTGCAGGCGGTGTTCGAGGCGGCGCAGAAACTCGTAATCTTCGCTCAATTCTGCGACCGCCTCGGGTGCCAGCAAACCGCGCTCACCCAGTTGCGCCAGCACCTGCAAAGTAGGGCGCACCTGCAAGGCAGGCACGCGCCCGGCGCGGATCAACTGGAAGACCTGCGCGATAAATTCAATTTCGCGAATGCCGCCGCGCCCCAGCTTGATATTGTGGATGCGGTCGTGACGGGCAACCTCGCGGCGGATTTGCGCGTGCAAATCGTTCATCGCGCCAATGGCGCCAAAATCCAGATATTTGCGGAACACAAACGGGCGCACGATGGCATAGAGTTCGGCATCAGGCGTGCCGTCAATGACGCGCCCCTTAATCCACGCATAGCGTTCCCACTCCCGCCCCTGGGTGATGAAATATTCTTCCAGCGCCCCCAGCGAGCACACCAGCGGCCCCGAATCGCCGTAGGGACGCAGGCGCATGTCGACGCGAAACACCTGCCCGTCGCCCGTGGCCTCGTTCAGAATGCGGATGATGCGCTGGCCCAGACGGGTGAAAAATTCAAAATTGCTCAACGTGCGCCGCCCGCCGCCGGTCTCGCCCTCTTCGGGGTAGAGGAAAATCAGATCAATGTCGGACGACACATTCAACTCGCGCCCGCCCAGCTTGCCCATGCCAACAATCAGCATCGACTGCGGCGCACCCTCCGCGCCGCACGGCTCGCCGTAACGTTCCGCCAGTTGCTGCCAGGCAAATTCGCGCGCCGCGCGCACGGCCACTTGTGCCAGCGCCGTCATCGTCTCGGTAACTTCCGCCAGATTCGCCCAACCCGCCAGATCGCGCACCAGAATGTGACACAACACACGCGCGCGCAAATCGCGCAACGCCCGCATCAGCGCCGCCTCCGCTTCCTCGGCGGACAACGCAGCCAGGCGCGCATCCAGCCACTGCCGCATCGCCCCGGCATCCAGCGGCGAATCCAGTCCGCACACGAGTTCTTCATGCAGCCAACCACGCGCCTGCAACATGCGCTCCAAAAAGCGGGAAAAAGCGCGCGCCCCTTCAATGGCCTGAAGGCGCTGCGTTTCGCTAGGCGGTGTTTCGGTCGCGGGCACGGCGGACACTCCCGTAATGAAATGGCAGCGAATTTTACCGTGCCACAGCAAAGAAAAACGCCGCCAGCGGGCGGCGTTTTGTTGGCATATGTATGTGCGCGCGGGCGCGTTCAGCGATAGACCAGCACGGGGATTTTGCTGTGTGTGAGTACGCGCTGGGTCTCGCTGCCCAGCAGCAGCCCCGCCAGACCGCGCCGCCCGTGTGAGGCCATGAAGATGAGGTCGCAGCCGCGCCGCTCGGCGGTGTTGATGATGGCTTCATAGGGGATTTCGCTGACCACCGATTCGGTGTCCGCCTGTACGCCTGCGGCGGCGGCATCCGCCACGGCGCGGTCGAGAATGCCTTTGGCTTCCGCCTCGGCAGACTGGGCGAATTGTTCGGGCGTGGTCGGGTCAATCAGCGCACCTTCGCCATAGATGGGCATCGGAAAATCCGGGCGGGCGTAGAAGAAGGTGAGTGCCGCG
>JAFZMK010000003.1 GCA_017553285.1 Rhodocyclaceae bacterium | reverse complement strand
GCCGAAGCCGGTATCCGCAAGGCGAACCGGCGCGACCTCACGCTGATTGAACTCGCGCCCGGCGCGCGTGCTGCGGGCGTATTTACGCAAAACCGCTTTTGCGCCGCGCCCGTGCAACTGTGCCGCGAACATCTGGCGCAAACCAGCCCGCGCGCGCTGGTCATCAACACCGGCATTGCCAACGCCGGCACCGGTGAGGCGGGCTTGCAGCACGCGCGTCTCACCTGCGAAGCCACCGCCGTGCTGCTCGGCTGCGAAGCGCAGGCCGTGCTGCCGTTTTCCACCGGCGTGATTCTGGAACCGCTGCCCGTCGACCGGCTGATTGCCGGGCTGCCCGCCGCGCAAGCCAACTTGCGCGCCGATGGCTGGTTTGACGCCGCGCACGCCATCATGACCACCGACACCGTCGCCAAAGCCGCCTCGCGGCGCGTGGAAATCGACGGTCACACCATCACGCTCACCGGCATGGCCAAAGGCGCGGGCATGATTCGCCCGAACATGGCCACCATGCTGGGCTTTGTCGCCTGTGATGCCGCCGTCAGCCAGCCCGTGCTGGAAGCCATGACCCGCGCCGCTGTTGCCGATTCCTTCAACAGCATCACCGTCGATGGCGACACCTCTACCAACGATTCCTTCATCGTCCTCGCCACGGGGCACAGCCGCCTGCCGGAAATCACCCGTATCGACAGCCCCGCCGCGCGCGCGCTGCAAGCGGCATTGAACGGCATTGCGCAGGAACTGGCGCAAGCCATTGTGCGCGATGGCGAAGGCGCGACCAAATTCATCACCGTGCAAATCGAAGGCGGGCTAAGCCGCGAAGAATGCCGTCAAGTGGGCTACGCCATCGCCCACTCGCCGCTGGTGAAAACCGCCTTTTTCGCCTCCGACCCGAATCTGGGGCGCATTCTCGCCGCCGTCGGCTACGCCGGTGTGGACAATCTGGACACCGCCCGTCTGCGCCTGTGGCTGGGCAATCCGCGCGAATCCGTGCTGGTGTGCGAACGCGGCGGCATCGCCGCAAACTACCGCGAGGAAGACGGCGCGCGCATCCTCAAAGATGCCGAACCCATCATCCGCATCGACTTGGGACGCGGCACGAAGGAAGCCACGCTGTGGACCTGCGACTTGTCTTACGACTACGTCAAAATCAACGCCGACTACCGCAGTTGAGGAAGCCACCATGCATCGCCCCGCCGCATCCCTGCTTGCCGCCGCCGTTTTGCTTGCCGCCGCCAGCGTTGCGCACGCCGAAGAAAACCGCTTCTGGCGCTGCCCGAGTGCCGACGGCAAGCGCATCACCTATTCCGACCAGCCTTGTTCCGAACCCGGCGGCAAGGGCGGCGAAATCATCCTGCATCCCAACGAAATCGACACCCGGGACGCGCGCGAGCGCGCCGCGCAAGCAGAGCTGGAACGTTTGCAGCGCGAAGTGCAGCAACTGAAAGCGCAGCAAAACGCCGCCGCTGCCCGCGCCGCCGCGCAGCCGCGCCTGCCTTCCGAGACGCCCGCCTGCATCGAAGCGCGCCAGGCATACGAGGCGCTGGCAGAAGACCGCGATGCCGACCGGCGCACGATGGAAATCCGCCTGCGCAGCATGAACGCCGCCTGCGGCATTTCGGAAAGCAACACCACCATCCAGACCGACAACAGCGTCTATTACGAAACGCCCGGCTGGAATCACCGGCGCCCGCCGCCGCCCCCGCCGCGTCCGCGCCCCAAACCGAAACCGCCCGCCTGTCAGGGTTCCTTCGTCAAGGACGTTTTCGGCAACTTCGTCTACAAACCCGGCTACTGCCCGTAGCCGCCCGCAAACTGCGCACCCGGCGCAGTCTGCGCCCGCAGCCGCATGTCCCCGCCCACGGCGCGCCACTGCGCGTTGTGCAGGCGCGGTGCCTGCGCCAGTGTTTCCCATTGCGGCAACACAAACGCGGCGCGTGCCGCGTCCCCCAGCAGCACGGGGGCGACATACGCCAGCACCTCATCGGCCAGCCCGGCAGCCAGCAGCGCGCCATTGAGCCGCGCGCCCGCTTCTGCGTGCACTTCGTTGATTTCGCGCGCCGCCAGCGCCGCCATGAGCGCGGGCAACGCCACCTGCCCCGCTTTTGTTGCTGGCAGCGCCAGCAACTGCGCGCCTGCCGCCTGCAAACGCGCGCCCGCCTCGGCATTCGCGCCCGCCACATGCGCAATCCACACCGGCGCCGCACCCGCAAAGACGGCGGCATCCGGCGGCGTGCGCAGGCGGCTATCCACAATCACCCGCACGGGCTGGCGGGTGCAGCGAATGCCGCGCACGTCCAGCCGTGGGTTATCCGCCAGCACGGTGCCAATGCCGGTGAGCACCGCGCAGGCGCGGGCACGAAAGCGATGCCCGTCGCGCCGCGCCGCCTCAGTCGTAATCCACTGACTTTCGCCATTGGCCAGCGCCGTGCGCCCGTCCAGTGAAGCCGCCACTTTCAGCCGCAGCCACGGGCGCGCGCGCACCATGCGCGAAAAAAAGCCCAGATTCAGCGCCCACGCCTCGGCCTGCAACACGCCCGTTTCCACCGCAATGCCCGCCGCGCGCAACTTTGCCGCGCCCTTGCCTGCCACCTGCGGATTCGGGTCGGGCTGCGCCAGCACTACGCGAGAGACCTGCGCGCGCACCAGCGCATCGGCGCACGGCGGCGTGCGTCCGGTGTGGGCGCACGGTTCCAGCGTCACATACGCGGTCGCGCCGCGCGCCGCCTCGCCTGCCTGCCGCAAGGCCAGCACTTCGGCGTGCGGTTCTCCTGCGCGATGGTGCCAGCCTTCGCCCACGATGCGCGCGCCGTGCGCAATCACGCAGCCCACGCGCGGATTGGGCGTCGTCGTACACAGGCCCCGGCGCGCCAGACGCAACGCGCGCGCCATGTGTTGCTGGTCAAGCGCTGAACAGGTCATTGCCCGTTTCCGCCGGCTTTGCCGCGCGCCGCCTGCGCGTGCGCGGCTGCTGCACTTCGCGAATCAGGTCCGAAAATTCATCGACCGCCGCGAAGTTGCGATACACCGAGGCAAAGCGCACGTAAGCCACCTTGTCCAGCCGTTTGAGTTCTTCCATCACCCACTCGCCCACCCGTTCGCTGGAAATTTCCGGCACGCCGCACGAGAGCAGTTGCCGCTCGATGCGCTCAATGGCCTGCACCACATCATTGGGCGACACCGGACGTTTGCGCAACGCCAGGCGCAGGCTGGCTTGCAGCTTGGCGTGTTCAAACTCCACCCGCGCGCCGTTGCGCTTGATGATGGTGGGCATTTTCAGGTCGATGCGCTCGTAAGTGGTGAAACGCTTGTCGCAGACCGCGCAACGGCGACGACGACGCACCACGTCGCCTTCGTCGTTTACGCGGGTATCGGTGACTTGCGTATTCAGGTCACCACAAAACGGGCACTTCATGCCGCGCGCCGCGTGTTATTTGCCGTAGACCGGAAAACGCTGGCACAGCGCCTGCACTTCGCCGCGCACGCGCGCCAGCACGCCTTCGTCTTGCGGCGCATCGAGCACGTCGGCAATCAGGTTGGCGATTTGCGCCGCCTCTTTCGCGCCGAAGCCGCGCGAAGTCATCGCAGGCGAACCAATGCGGATGCCGCTGGTGACCATCGGTTTTTCCGGGTCGTTCGGGATGGCGTTTTT
>JAFZMK010000179.1 GCA_017553285.1 Rhodocyclaceae bacterium | reverse complement strand
GCGGCTTACTTGCGCTTCCACTCGCCGTCTTCGCCTTGTATCCACCAACCGGCGGGCGCGCGTTCGCGCCAGCGCTGGGCGAAGGTTTTGCGCACGTCTTTTTCCCATTCCGGATGACCGTTGGCGCGGGCGATTTCGCGGTAGAGCGCGGCGCGGTCTTTATTTTCCGCCGAAATCAGCGAATTGACCTGCCCGCGCTGCGGCAGCGGTACGGCGTTGGCATCGCGCAAGGCGATGTTGCCGGTGTTATCCATGCCGATGGCGCCCGCCTTGAACAGCGGTCCCAGTTGCGGGCGGCGTCCGCGCATGGTGTCTTTCAGCGCGGTAATCGCCGGCGTATTCACCGACAAATCGGTTTGCTGCTGGGCAACGGCGGCGGTGGGCGCGGCAAGCAGCGCCGAAGCAAGCAGGGCGGCGGCGCAAAGCGGGCGCAAAAGGGCGGTGCGGGCGTTCATTGGTCGTCTCCTTGAGAAGCAGGTGCGGCGGCGTCGGGCGTGGGTTGCGTCGGATCCGGCATCTGGTCGCGCAAATCCTCGCCGGGGGCGGTTTGCCAAATATCGTCGATGATTTTGTCCGCCGCTTTTTCGGCAGCGGCGGCGGGGAAATAGATATTGATGGTCACGCAGGCGCTCAAGGCCAGCGCAGCCAGCGCGGCGGGCACAAACCGCAACGGGGCAAAAGACATGGGGCGTACTCCGTAGGGGGGTTATTCAACGACTGGCGCGCGGTTGCTTTCGATGACCGCTTGCAGGCGGCTGACGAATTCGCTCCAGTCAATGCGGCGATTGTAGCCGACGATGCTCAATGCGGGGATACCGCTGCCCTCAACAAATACCATGCGATCGCCCTTGCCGTCGTCTTCAATGCCCGAGAGCGTACACACACCGTCTTCCAGCACGCAGCCCACGCCCAGACGCCGGTAGTTGAAATTCTGGAACACGCGCAGCGCCGCGCGTTGCAGGGACGCCATGCCACCGGCCATTTCGGTGAGGTTTTCCACCGCCCGCTGGCTGATTAAACGCGGATGGCTGCCCTCGCTGTTGGTGATGCGGGCGCGAAACGAGATGGGGCGCCAGCGGTGCAAAATCAGATTGTCGACGGTGCCGTCAATCAGCCCCTGCATGTTGCCGAAGGCAAACGCGCGGGTGAGCTGGTAGAGGTCGATGCGGTGGGCGTGGATGTTGGTGGTCAGGCGCGAAGTGCTGCCAAAGGGTTCCAGAATGCGCAAATCGCGCGCCGCAAGAATGCCGTCGAAGACGCCGATGGTCAGTTGCCCGTCCAGGCGGATTTCGCCCGGACGCATCAGCAGTCCGGGCAACTCGGCGGCCAGCACGCCGTGCATTTTTGGCAAATCCAGCGCCTCGCTCAGCGCTTCCATGGTCATCGTCTCGATACGCGCGCTGCCCTTGCCATACCAGCCCTCGTTGGCAACGTGGTGCAGCACAAAATCATCCAGGCGCAGCGCGCCGTCGACCACCGGCATCCGAATGGGCGAGAAATGAATTTCCGGCCCATTGAAATGCCCTTCCAGCGCAAACGCCCCCAGCGTCAGCTTGTGCCACTGACCGCCCGCGATGTTCAGATGAAAGCGCCCCGCATCGCTGCGCCGCCAGGGAATTTCGCCATCCATCGGTCCCAGCCGCAGCGGGCGCGAAGGCACGTTGAGGCTGGCGTGTTTCACGCGCACATCCAGCGCATCCAGCCGCCCGTCATCCAGCGCAATTTCGCCTTCCGCGTGGCCGGTGAACATCGCCTTTTGCGGGTCGTCGGGAAACAGCACCGGCGCCAGCCAGCGTGCGCCGATGCGGGCAAGGTTGGCGTTGGCAAAGCGCACACGCGCACGCCGCACTTGCGTGGGCGACAAGGCCAGCAGCCCATCCGCCTCAATGCCTTCCATATCGGCCACGGTGGGTGCAAGGCGCGTGATGTGCAGTTCCTTGCCGTCTGCCGATAACGTCGCCTGCATCGATACATGCGGCAAATGTTCGGCGGTGATGTAGAGCGGGTTGAAAAACGCCTCCCCCGCGTGCCAGTCCAGTTCCGCGCTGCCCGTCCAGCCTTCCTTTTTGCGCGTTGCATCCAGTTGCAGCGCAAGATGCAGCTTGTCGCCTGCAAACAGCCCGTCTGCCGTGCCAAAGCGCCCGTCACGAATTTCCACCTGCGCGGCAAGCTGCCCCTGCGCCTGCCAGCGCAGCGTGCCGGAAGCCATCGCCTCGGGCGAATACGCCTGCAACGCGGGCAGCTTGACGGCCAGCGCCGCCAGCGGCAGTTTTGCAAAGGTCAATTCCGCGCTGCCATCGGGCTGCACGGACGCCTGCAACAGCCCCTCGCCCTGATGCAGCTTTAGCGCCCCGTGCTTGCCGTCTGCCTGCCACTGGCCGTGCAGCGCGATGGGCGCAAAGCCGTCGATATGCAGCGCCCCGTTCTCGCAGCGCGCCCCGTGGGCGGACAACGTCATCTTCGTACAGGCAAGCTGCCAGGCACCCGTTTCCAGCCCCGCCACGGTGGCGCGCGCGGCGGCAAGCTGTATTTGCGCGGCAAGCGAATCCGTGCCGGAAAGTTCTGCCGTCATGCGCACGTCTTCCAGCGCCTGTTCGCCGTGCTGCAAGCGCTCTGCCGACAGCGTCAGCGTAGCCGGCTGTGCGGCCAGCGGCAGCAAAAGCAGGGCGGCGGGAACAAAGCGGCGAAAAGGCATGATGGGGCGGCGCAGGAAAGCCGGAATATGCCGGGCATTGTAAACCCGTCTGCCGGGTATTTCAGGACGCGCGCGGGCGGCGTTACAGCGCAGCGGCCAGCGCCTGTTCCTGCCATTCGATGTACTGCTTTTCTGCCGATGCCACGGCATCCCGGCGCGCATCGACGAGTTCTTTTTCTTCATCCGCGAGGCGCGATTTATCCATATTCGCCAAACGCGACCGATGACTCGCCAGCGCTTGGCGTGCCTCGTCGAAGGGCAGACCGTTCTTGCGGCTTTTCGGGCGGCTGTAGACCTTGCCAACAATCTGGTAGGCAGCCTTGTCCGTCACGATAGCCATGTGTTTTTCGATGCAGGCGATGTCTTCCAGCGCAGCTTCCAGACTGCGGGACATCGCCTGGCTGTTGGCATAGCGAATCAAATCGCCCCTTACGATGGATTGCTCCATGGCGATGAGTTGTGCCAGATTGCCGCGTTGCACCACTTCGCGCACATGCGCCAGCAACTGCCGCCGCGCTTCGCGCAAATTCTGGACGGGGCGTGACTCGTTCGCCTCCTGAAAGCAAATATATCCGTGCGACAGCAGGCTTTCCAGCACAGGGGAGGGCGCGACCATGACTTACGCCCACCGTTTGAACAATGGGTCTTCCCTGTCCAGCCAGCCTTCTCCGTATTCCCGATCCGCACGTATCGTGTTGAAGCCCTTCTCGCGAATGAAATCAGCGCCGAGCTGCCATTTCAGAAACCGCAGCGCATGGGCGGGCATCTCGGAACGTGCCAGCCATGCCCACGAAGTCTCTTCATCGCCGGCATCGCCCGCTGCGCCGGACTCGGCTACCAAGATACCGTTTTCGCTCACGCCCTCAGCGCGCATCTGCTCGCGCTCGGCATCGGTCAGATAGCTTTTCGGCAGGGGGTGCCCGGTGGCGGCGGTAGTCATCATTTTGGTACTCCTTGCAAAGGGGGGCAACAATGTGCGCAGCACACAATTATAACGGCCAGCCCCGCGCCTGACTTACACCTTCAGCTTGTACAGCGGGTCTTCCCTGTCCAGCCAGCCTTCTCCGTACTCTTGATCAGCCAGTGTCGTATCAAAGCCCAGAGCGCGGATGAACTCGGCACCGCGTCGATGCTTGAGAAACCGCAGCGCATGGGCGGGCATCTCGGCGCGCGCAAGCCAAGCCCACGAAGCATCTTCATCTCCCGCCTTGCTCGCGGCGCGCGATTCGGCCAAGAACATCCCGTTTTCTGTCGAACCTTCTGCCCGCCTGCGGTTGCGTTCCGCATCGGTCAGATAGCTTTTGGGCAGGGGGTGCTCGGTGGTGGCGGTGGTCATCATTTGGGTACTCCTTGCAAGGGGGGGGGGCGACAATGTGCGCAATTATAGCTGTCCGCCTGTGCCTCGCGCCTGCGCGCGCCGTCGATGGCGGGTAGGGGCGCATCCGGCGGTATTGCGGCCTGTTGTGCGGCGGCTGCGTATCCATTGCGCCCCGTTCCGTGCGTCGATGCATCCTGCAACCATTTTGGGCGCGATAAATCGCGCCCCTACTGCGCGTCTGCGCTGCATTCATCGCACCCGCGCCTGTGCGTCGCATCCCCCGCGCCCAAGCGTTTTTTTGCGGGCGGGCGATGGATGCGCCACCGGGTAGGGGCGCGATTCATCGCGCCCGGGGCGCATCCGGCGGTATGGCGGCTTGTTGTGAGGCGGCTGCGTATCCATCGCCCTACCTCATGCGCCGGAGCATCCTGCAACCGTTCCGCCCTCTGCCGTTTGTCCTCCTCTGCACACAAGTTGACGCAACCGGGCTGCACAAAAAGCAAAAAAGGGCTAAAGTTTCCCTGCTAAACACCGTTAGAGCACCTGAGCGGAGCGTATTTCGCACCGCAAAATAGCCCCGAAAGGTTTTATTTTTCGCGCATCACGCGCAGAGGAGAAAATCATGTCCCAAGTAATCCAAACCAACGTTCCGTCCCTCACCGCGCAACGGAACCTCTCCGGCACCGGCAACGCGCTTGCCACCTCGCTGCAACGCCTCTCGTCCGGCTATCGCATCAACAGCGCCAAGGACGACGCCGCGGGTCTCGCCATTTCCGAACGCTTCAGCGCCCAGATCTCCGGTCTGAACCAGGCCAAGCGCAACGCCAACGACGGTATCTCGCTGGCGCAAACTGCCGAAGGCGCGCTGAAAACTTCTGCCGATATTCTGCAACGTGTGCGCGTGCTTGCCGTGCAATCGGCCAACGCCACCAACAGCGCGTCCGACCGTCAAGCCCTGAACGACGAAGTCAACGCCCTGACTGCGGAATTGAACCGTATCGCGCAGACCACCGAGTTTAACGGTCGCAAAATGCTCGATGGTTCCTTCACCTCCGCCCTCTTCCAGGTCGGTGCCAACGCCAACCAAACCATCACCGCCACTTCCGGCAACTTCACCACCAGCGCCTATGGCAACTATCGCATTGGTGGCCGCGTGGCAGACACCCTCGGCGGCGGTGGCGACCTCGTGCTGGGTACTTCCACCAGCGGCGGTATGGCCGTGGTAGCCAACGTCTTTGCCCAGAGCGAAAGCAATATCACGGCAGGTACGCTGACGGTTGCTGGCCAGGCGGGCACCTATGAAATCTCGTATGATGCGAAATCCTCAGCCAAGCTGATTGCCGAAAAAGTCAATGCCGTGACGCAATCGACTGGCGTTTCTGCCTCTGCCCGTACCGAAATCGAACTGACCGGCATGGAAGCAGGCAGCTCCTACGTGATTGAACTGGCATCGAACAACAGCAATGACCAGTACGTCACCATCGCCTTCACCGTCGGCGCAGACCGTGCCGGGGGCGCGGCCAGCACCGATATTTCGAGCACTGACCAGCTCGCCTCCGCCGTGGATTCCTTCAACAAACAGGCAGCGAAAACCGGCGTGAGCGCCCGCGTCAATGACAAAGGCGACGGCATCACCCTGGTCAACGACTCCGGTGAAGACATCCGCATGGCGCTGAAAGCCGATAGCTCCGGAAACGGTCTCACCCTGCGCCAGGCGGGCGTCGATAAAAACGGTAACGCGCTGAACGACGAGGGTATCCACCAGACTAACAACAACATGACTTTGTCTAAAGATACGACCGGTCTGGCGGGCACGGGCGTGACCATCACCGGCCAGGTGACCTTCGATTCGGAAGCCGGCTTCGCGGTGACCGATGACCAAGGCCAGTTCATTAGCGAGACCGATGTGGCGGTCGGTGCCCAGTTGCAAGCGGTGCAAACGGCGGACGTTTCCACGGTGGCTTCGTCCAACCGCACGATTGCCCTCATCGACAGCGCGCTGCAACGCATCAACACCCAGCGTGCCGCCTACGGTGCCCTGCAATCTCGCTTCACCAACACGATTGCGAACTTGCAGGTGACTTCGGAAAACATGAGCGCATCGCGCAGCCGCATCCGCGACACCGACTTTGCGGAAGAAACCGCGGAGCTCACCCGCGCCCAAATCCTGCAACAAGCCGGCACGGCGATGCTCTCGCAAGCCAACAGCTTGCCGCAGCAAGTCCTCTCGCTGCTGCGCTAACCGCATCTCCTCACCTCGCACCCGCGAGCACACGGCGGCGCCCCCACGGCGCCGCCGTTTTTATTCCCCCGCCCGCTTGAACGCCCCCCCAGGAATCCCTACAATGCTTTCATGCAGAACGAATTCTTCGAATGGGACGATGCCAAGGCGGAATCAAACCGCCGCACGCACAAGGTTTCGTTCGAGGAAGCCTGCGTAGCCCTCTTTGATGATTTCGCGATCACCTTCGAAGATGACAGAGAAGACTATGGCGAACGGCGTTACTTCACCGTAGGTGCAACGCAGGACGGCAGGATTCTTGCCGTTATCTGGACACCCAGAAACAACCGCTATCGTCTGATTTCTGCTTTCAAACCTGAAAGATGGCAAAGGAAAAATTATGAACAGCAAAGTCGATGAATTTACCGCCGAAGACGTGGCTTATGTCCGTTCGCTCGATCTGAAAGACAAGCGTTGGAAAACTGTGGATGAAATGCCTCTGCTAAAAGCCTTGCAATCCAATCCCAAAGCTCGTGCCATGTACGCCCCGCGCAAGCATATACACACCATGCTTGATGCGGACATTCTGGCATGGCTGAAAGCGGGTGGTCGCTGCTATCAGGCTCGCCTGAACGCCATCTTGCGCAAAGCCATGCAGGATGGTCTCGCGCACTGATCAATCATGCAAAGGAGAGGAGGGAGAAAGTGCGAATGAAAAACGAACAACCGCCCCAAAAAGATGGCGCGCTTTCCAGAGCGGACAGCACGGAAAATTTCTATGACATACCCACCGGCGTGCGCAAGGCGATGAACCTGAAAGAATTCATGACCTGGTGCCGGCAAACCGCCGCCCAGGTGCCGGATTTCCGTGAAACGGCAAAACGCTAAATAGATAAAACATGACGAGCAAAGACATTGATACCGTAACGGATGAGGATATTGCACGCTGGAAGGCTATGGATTTTTCCAAAGCCAAGCGCGCACATGAAATCCCGTGGATCAAAGCCTATCAGGAGAAAAAAGGCATCCGCAAACCAGGCGTCCCGCGCAAGTCGGTGCGCATGAAAATTGATGAAGACATTTTGGCATGGCTGAAAGACGGCGGGCGCTATTATCAGGCGCGCATGAACGCCATCTTGCGCGAGGAGATGGAAAAAGACTTGCGTGCGCGAGGGCGCTGCGATGACTGAGCGAGCCTTTCAGGATTACTACGCCCCCGGTTTCAGCCATTGCTACGGCTGCGGGCCGTCGAATGCGCATGGTTTGCACATCAAAAGCTACTGGCTGGACGCGGAAAAACAGGAAACCTTCGCCCGCTTCACGCCGCAGCCGTGGCACACCGGCGGTTATCCCGGCAACGTCTACGGTGGGCTGATTGCCGCGCTGCTCGATTGCCACGGCAACGGCACGGCGCTGGCGGCAGGCTATCGGCACGAAGGCCGCGCGATGGATACGGCACCGGCGCTGCGCTATGTCACCGGCAATCTGACGCTGAATTTCAAAAAACCCACGCCAATCGATTGCGAACTGGAAATGCGCGCGCGCATCACGGAAGTGACGCAGCGCAAGGTCGCCATGCAGGTCAGCCTGCTGGCGCGCGGGGAAACGACGGTGGAAGGCACCATGCTCTGCGTGCGCCTGCCCGCCACACGACCGGCAGACTGACCCAGTCCCACAAGGGCGGCTTCCTTGCCGTCTGTGTTTATCGTAGCTACAATAAAAACATGAAAATCGAATACGACCCCGCCAAACGCGCAAAAACGTTGCGAGAGCGCGGGTTGGATTTCGAAGATGCGCGCGAGGTGTTCGCGGGCGAACATATAACGAAGGAAGACACGCGCAAGGATTATGGAGAGCCTCGCTTTGCTACGGCGGGCTTGCTGCGT
>JAFZMK010000178.1 GCA_017553285.1 Rhodocyclaceae bacterium | reverse complement strand
TTGCTCCAACGCCTGCAACAGCAGCAGGCGCAAAGCTAAACGGAGGCGCGCCATGAAACGCAGCGAAATCCTCACCGAACCGCTCGCCCGCAACAACCCCGTCATCCTGCAAGTGCTCGGCATCTGCTCGGCGCTGGCGGTCACCTCCAAACTGCCCACCGCGCTCACCATGGGCATTGCCCTCACGGCGGTGGCCGCCTGCTCGAACCTCATCATCAGCCTGATTCGCCACCACATCCCGTCGAGCATCCGCATCATCGTGCAGATGACGGTGATTTCCTCGCTGGTCATCGTCGTCGACCAAATCCTCAAAGCCTACGCTTTCAGCATCAGCAAGGAACTTTCCGTGTTCGTCGGGCTGATTATCACCAACTGCATCATCATGGGGCGCGCCGAAGCCTTCGCCATGCAAAACCCGCCGCTGCCCAGTTTGCTGGACGGCTTGGGCAACGGGCTGGGGTACAGCCTGATTCTGCTCACGGTCGCCGCCGTGCGCGAACTCTTCGGCGCGGGCACGCTGTTTGGCTACGTGCTGCTGCCCACCGTCAATGACGGCGGCTGGTACGTGCCCAACGGCCTGCTGCTGCTGCCGCCCAGCGCCTTTTTCCTGATTGGTCTGATTATCTGGGCGGTGCGCATGCGCTACCCGCAACAATGCGAAGCGCCCGAATTTCGCATCAAGCCCGCGCACCGCATCGAGGAGTAAGCCGCCATGGATTCGTTGAGCAACCTGTTCATCGCCTCGGTCTTCACCGAAAACATCGCCCTTTCCTTCTTTCTCGGCATGTGCACCTTTCTGGCCGTGTCGAAAAAGATTGAAACCGCCTTCGGGCTAGGCATTGCCGTCATCGTCATCCAGACCATCACCGTGCCGGTCAACAACCTGATTTATCACCTGCTGCTCGCCCCCGGCGCGCTGGCCTGGGCAGGACTGCCGGAAGCCGACTTGAGCTTCCTCAGCCTCATCAGCTTCATCGGCGTGATTGCCGCCATCGTGCAAATCCTCGAAATGTTCCTGGAACGCCACGTGCCCGCCCTCTATCACGCGCTGGGCATCTTCCTGCCGCTGATTACCGTCAACTGCGCCATTCTCGGCGGCTCGCTGCTGATGGTCGAGCGCGACTACAACTTTGCCCAAAGCGTCGTCTATGGTCTCGGTTCCGGCTTTGGCTGGGCGCTGGCCATCGTGCTCATGGCAGGCGTGCGCGAAAAACTCAAATATTCCGACGTGCCACCGGCGCTTTCCGGGCTGGGCATCGCCTTCATCACCGCCGGCCTGATGGCCATGGGCTTCATGGTCTTTTCCGGCATCCAGCTTTGAGGCACACCTGTCATGACTGAAATCATCCTCGGCGTCCTCTTTTTCACCGGCTTCATACTGGCGCTGGTACTCCTCATCCTCGCCGCGCGCGCGCGGCTGGTCGCCAGCGGCAACGTGCGCATCACGGTCAATGGCGAGCGCGTCATCGAAGCGCCCGCAGGCGGCAAACTGCTCGGCGCGCTGGCCGACGCGCGCCTGTTCGTCGGCTCGGCCTGCGGCGGCGGCGGCACCTGCGGCCAGTGTCGCGTCAAGGTGCTCGAAGGCGGCGGCAGCCTGCTGCCCACCGAAGCCTCGCACATCAACAAGCGCGAAGCCCGCCAGGGTTGCCGTCTTTCCTGTCAGGTCGCGGTGCGGCAAGACATGAAAATCGAAGTGCCCGAAGAAGTCTTTGGCGTCAAAAAATGGCAATGCACCGTGCGCTCCAACGACAACGTCGCCACCTTCATCAAGGAACTGGTGCTGGAACTGCCTGAAGGCGAACACGTCGATTTTCGCGCCGGTGGCTACATTCAAATCGAATGCCCGCCGCACGTGCGCGAATTTCGCGACTTTGACATCGCCGAACGCTTCCGCGACGACTGGGACCGCTACAACCTCTGGCGCTACGTCTCGCGCGT
>JAFZMK010000016.1 GCA_017553285.1 Rhodocyclaceae bacterium | reverse complement strand
TCGAAGGGCGCACCCACTACCCCGCCATGACCGCCCGCCGCCGCCTCACCGCCGCCCACCCCATCGAACAAGTCGGCGCCCAACTGCGCGGCATGATGCCCTGGATTACCAAAAACAAGCTCGTTGACCAAACCAAAAACTAAAAGTACCGTTTCACAACACTTCACGCAGCATCAAAAACCCCGTCAAAGCATTGTCTTTACGGGGTTTTTTGTTTTCTGTCGCTTCACATCGTTTCTTGACAAATCAAAAAAAAGTGAGTACAAAGGTGAGTACAGTCACGGGGTGAGTACGGCGATAGGTGAGTACAAGGTGAATATGCTGGCGCCGCCTGCCGCAATGCCAAGCGCCTTGTGGCGTGTATGCCGTAGGTGAGTACAAGCTGCGGTGCCCGAGTGAGTACAAGGAGGACATACCATGTTGACAGACACTGCCTGCCGCAATGCCAAGCCGAAGGAAAAGTTATACAGGCTGAACGACAGCAAGGGGCTGTATCTGGAAGTGAAGCCCAACGGCGTAAAGTCTTGGCGCTACCGCTTCAAGCTGCGCCATGGCGAGACGGTCAAGGCAAGCATGTTTGCCATCGGCAACTATTGCGCTGCGCCCTGTGGTGAAACTGCCGAAGAAGCGAAGGCGCGGCGCGATGGCGGGCGCTTTACGCTGGCCGAAGCACGCAATGCGCGCGACGAAGCGCGCGCGCTGGTCAAGCAAGGCATCAGCCCCGTTCAGAGCCGGAAACTGGCGGGCATCAAGCGTGCGCAAGCGGCGGCAACCACCTTTGAAGCCGTCGCGCGTGAATGGCTGAATGCGCAGGACTGGGAAGCCATTACCCGAGAAAAGCGGCAGAGCATGTTAGAGCGCGTGGTATTCCCGAAAATCGGCGCGCTTGCGGTTAAGGATATTGAACCGGCGCATATTCTGGACGTATCAAAGACAGCGGCAGAGGAAAACGGCATAAGCGTAGCGGCGCAGGCTTTGCGCACCATATCCGGCATTTATTCGCTTGCCATTACCACCCTGCGCGCAGACCGTGACCCGACGCAGCCAGTACGCGGCGCGATTCCTGCCCAAAGAACCCGGCACAAACGCCCTCTTGAAACAGAGGAAATCGGGCAACTACTGCGCGACGTGGACGGCTACGGCGGCAAGTTTGAAGTGACAGCGGCCTTTCGCTTGATGTGGCTGACCTTGTGCCGACCGTCGGAAGCCGTGGAAGCCCAATGGTCAGAATTTGACCTGGACGCGGCGCTATGGCGTATCCCGGCAGAGCGCATGAAGCGGCGCATAGAACACGTTATCCCGCTACCTGCGCAGGCGGTGGAACTGCTGCGCGCACTTGCTGGCATTACTGGCCGCTGTACGCACGCCTTCCCCGGACGCGACGACCGAAGCAAGCCCATGTGTACGCAAGCCTTCCAGAGTATGCTCAAAGCGATTGGCTGGGCGGGCAAATACAGCCCTCACGCCACCCGCACCACGGGCAGCACCCGCTTAAATGAGCTTGGCTTTGCCGCAGACTGGATAGAACGTCAGCTTGCCCATGCGGAACAAAACGCCGTGCGGCGCACCTACAACCACGCCCAACACCTGCCCGAGCGCGCCAAGATGATGCAGCAATGGGCGGACATGCTGGACGAATGGAAAGCCGGAAACAGCAAAGTAATTGCCTTGCACGCGCCAGCGCGGGCAGCATAGAGACCGCAGAGAGATTGACCAGCCGCGCCCACCCGGGCGCGTTTTTTTGCGCACGCACCCGCGCCAGAACGAAATATTCATAAAAATAAAAGCGTTACGCACTCGAATTTCGATGCGGTAAGATACTTGCATCAATGCATATCACACTGCGTAGCTTCGCATGTTGACGTAAATCAATCTTTGGCGCATAATCGCTGCAAGCCTTGGGCGACAGAGTACCCATTCCTGTTGCGACCCAAGGTTTGCGTTTAATTCGCGTTCAAAACAGCAGAGTAACGCCGTCCTGCGGGCATGAAAAAGAAGTCATTGTTTTTGTGAATCTTTTTTATGGAGGCATTACATGCTCATCCAAACTTCTGAAACACCGTCCCTCCCCTCTTACGTTCGTGAAGCCGACCTTATCGGCAGCCGTCGCAAAGGCGGCCAAAGAGGCATTCTCCCGTTCTCATCCCCTACCCTTTGGCGCATGGTCAAAGAAGGACGTTTTCCAAAACCCGTAAAACTCGGTGAGCGCATTACCGCCTGGGATATGGCAGACGTGCGCGCGTGGCTGGAATCTTTCAAAAAGGAGGGATAAGCCATGCACGAAAAAACAAACGCCGCGCTGGAAACCCGAACCAGCGCGGCGATGAGCAACATCTTCAATTCGGATTATATCACCGGGGCTTGCACCTGCCGAGGCAAAGGCACCTGTGCAGCCTGCGTCTATTGGGACGCGCGCGCTCTCGCCTTCGCTTTGGCGGACTGGCTGATTCAACGCGGAGGATTGCGCCATGAATAACGCAATCCAACAATTCCGCGAAGCCATGGCCGCGCGCGGCATCCTTCCCCCTGCTGACCTGCTGGCAGACGGCAAGATTCACCGCTGCGACACGGAAGGCAAAGGCGGCAAGAATGATGCTTCCTATCTGCTGCACCCGGACGACATCCCCGCCGGAGGCTTCCAGAACTGGCGCGACGGCAAAGGCTGGCAAGACTGGCACGCCAACATCGGGCGCACCCTGACCCCCGCCGAAAAAGCCGCGCAGGATGCACGCATTGCCCAAGCGCAAGCCGCGCGCAAAGCCGAAGAAGCCAAGCGCAGCGAAGAGGCGCAGGCGGAGGCCGCCGAAATCTGGCGGCAAACCAAACCCTGCACCACCCATCCCTACCTTACCCGCAAAGGCATTGCTGGCGCTGGCGCACGGGAACACGGCGGCGCGCTGGTGCTGCCGGTACGCGATGCAAACGGCGCGCTGCACGGCCTGCAATTCATCGGCGCAGACGGCGAAAAACGCTTTCTACCCGGCACCCGCAAGCGCGGCCATTACTTCGCCATTGGCAAGCCAAACGGCACGCTGTGCATTGCCGAAGGGTTTGCAACGGCGGCCAGCATTCACGAGGCTACCGGGCACGCCGTAGCCGTCGCCTTTGACGCGGGCAACCTGCAACCCGTAGCCCAAGCACTGCGCGCAAAATTCCCCGCCATGCGGCTGGTGCTGTGCGCTGATGATGATTCCCGCACCGACGACAACCCCGGCATCACCCACGCAACCGAAGCCGCGCACGCCGTGGGCGGCCTGCTGGCAACCCCAGACTTCGGCGCAAACCGTCCCGACGGTGCAACCGACTTCAACGACCTGCACCAGCACGCAGGCGCGCAAGCGGTGAAACGCTGCATTGAGGCTGCCAAAGCGCCGCAAGCGGGCGATTCTGACGGCACCGGCTGGCCTGTCCCGCAACCGCTGACCGCCAAGGTAGAGCCGGAACCGTACCCGCTGGACGCCCTGCCCGAAACCATCCGCGCGGCGGTGGAAGAGGTACAGGCTTTTGTGAAAGCCCCTGTCCCGCTGGTGGCTTCGTCTGCGCTGGCGGCTTTGTCGCTGGCAGCCCAGGCGCACATCGACGTGAAGCGGGCGGAAAAACTGCACGCGCCGGTTTCGCTGTTCCTGCTGACCATTGCCGATTCAGGCGAACGGAAATCAACCTGCGACGGCTTCTTTACTTCGGCCATCCGCAAATATCAGGAAGAGCAAGCCGAAGCGATGCAGCCCGCAATCACGGAATATCGGGCAGAGCTTGCCGCATGGCAAGCGGAACACGACGGCATCCTTTCGGCGATACGTGACGCAGGCAAAAAAGGCGCAGATGCAGGCGAACACAAAGCCGACTTGCAGAAACTGGAAGAAAACAAACCCGCCCCCGTGCGCATCCCCAAGATGGTGCACAGCGACGTTACGCCGGAAGCCCTTGCATGGGCACTGAAGAATGACTGGCCGAGCGCGGGCGTGTTATCAAGCGAAGCGGGCGTAGTGTTCGGTTCGCATGGCATGAGCAAAGATAGCGCCATGCGTAACTTGGCCTTGCTGAATGTCTTGTGGGATGGCGGGGAACTTCCGATCGGGCGGCGCACTTCGGAATCCTACACCGTGCGCGGCGCGCGGCTGACCGTTGGCTTGATGGTTCAGGAAGCAACCCTGCGCGAGTATTTCCGCAAGGACGGCGGGCTGGCGCGGGGAACGGGCTTTCTTGCCCGCTTCCTTGTGGCGTGGCCGCAATCGACCCAAGGGCAGCGGACATTTACCGAAGCCCCGGAAACATGGCCGCACCTGAGCGCGTTTCATCGGCGCATTGAGGCGATATTGAATCAGACCGTTGCAATGGATGACGCTGGCGCGCTGACCCCCGCCATGCTGACGCTGGCGCCGGAAGCAAAAGCGGAATGGATTGAATTTCATGATGCTGTGGAAAGCGAACTGGCAAGCGGCGGCGAGCTGTACGACGTGCGGGACGTAGCAAGCAAAGCCGCTGATAACGTGGCGCGGCTGGCGGCGCTGTTTCATGCGTTCGAGCATGGCACGGGCGGCGCTATCAAGCTGGACAGCATCAAACGGGCAAGCCTGATAATCGATTGGCACCTGAACGAAGGCCTGCGCTTTTTCGGCGAGCTTGCCTTACCTGCGGAACTTGCGGGCGCGGCAAGGCTGGATAGCTGGCTGATTGACCATTGCAGGCGGGAGCGCACGCACATGGTAGGGAAAGCGAAGGCATTGCAGTTTTCGCCATTGCGGAACGCCGCGCTGCTGGATGCAGCAATCCGTGAGCTTGCAGAACTTGACCGGGTGCAACTGCTGCAAGACGGGCGGCGGAAAATCATCAAGGTGAATCCGGCACTGTTGGAGGTGGCGCAATGAGCCTGCTTGCCGAACTGCGAGAAAAGCAAAAGCGGTACGTCGCTAATGCTAATCTTGCTAATCTTGCTAATCTTCGCGCCGTTTCCCCTTCAAAATTAGCAAAATTAGCAAAAATAGCAGTAGCAAACCCCGAAAAAGACAGCCCCGGCGCTGACGCGAACCTATCCCGCTGGTGGCGCGTTTGCTATTGCGACCGCCCCCCGCTGGAAGTCCTTTACCCCAGCGGAGCAACGCGCGCCGTAGTGCTGGCAGCGTATCCCGACGCGCGGCAAGCGCAGCCATTCACCCCCAGCATCCGGCTGCCATCGTCCCCGCTGACCGGCGAAGAGGAAACCTTACTGCGGCGCTGGCTGGCGCAGACCGGCGAGACCGACCCCGCCATCATCGCCGCCACACTCGACCAATGCCAACGGGACGCAGACGCGCGGCACTACTTCATCAAGCGCGCAGCCTCGGAACTGCCCCCATAGTGTTGTAACACCGCCAACAGCAACACACCCCGCGCAAACGCTGGCGAATGCCAGTAATGAGGTTCCCGGCGAAAATCTCACCCACCGGCGAAATTCCAGACTGTTTTACTCGGAATTTAACATCATCGCACCGCTTTTGAAAAAAACGGCGAGTGCGCAACCTGCCATCAACACCGACACAAAAGCGCACCCCCTCTTTAAGGGCATGGGGGCGGCAGGGGGGCGCGCGCAGGCAAGGCCGCCCGCGCACCAGCAAACAGACAGACGCGCAGAACTGCACCAGCACACCAAACCGGCAGGCGGGGAGGCATCCGACAGCGCCAGCCATGGAAGAATGAGAAATCGCGCAAGTTACCTGACAACACGGAATTTTTTTCCACGGAGCCGGAAAACCTGCAAGCAATGCGCCAACCGTGCAGGCGCTACCGCTTGCCCGTTCGCTGGCGGTGTAGGTTTTTCCCCTGGCTTGTTCTGGATGCGGAAACAGGCACCTTCACCTAGGGGCAGCAATCACAAAAGTGAGTATAAAAGTGAGTACAAAATGGCGGCGCAAAACACAAACACCAGTAACAGCGCGGCATTCAGACGGAACTAGTCGACCAAACCAAAACTGAGCGAAGCAACACCCAAACAAAACAGCGACCACCCGCGTGGTCGCTGTTTTTTTGCATTCCCGCCCTGCACCGCGCGGCGGCGTGAAGAAGGCGGAGGCTGGCGATGACTTGGCACACCCTCGGCTCTCCCTCTGGGAGATCTGTCCGCGAAGCGGGCTGAGAGGGGGCGCGATTTATTGCGCCTGTGGTGTTTGTGTCGTTGCCATCGGGTTTTTCCGTCGCCCGCACCCCGCGCCGCGCGACCAGGTAGGGTGGGCAAGCCTACCGGCGATAACCTGTTTCCACATCGCCGCTAAAGCGGCTTCCGACTCCGGCGAGCAAAGCGCCGCGCCGCGATGCTTTTTCGCCTATGTCCCACGCGGGAAAAACAAGAGGGCGCCTGAACAGCGCGCGCAAAAAAACAGCCCGCGCGCGGCGCGGGCTGTGTGCGTGAGAGATGCGTTTTGGCGCAGGCTTAGAAGGAATCTTCTTCCAGCGCCATGACGCCTTCGGCACCTTCCGTGACGATGCGCGACAGCGCCGGCGCCAGCGCCAGGACGTGGTCGGCATAGAAGCGCGTGGTGGCAATCTTGGCTTTGTAGAAGGCTGCGTCGCCTTCTCCGGCGGCGAGTTTCTTCTGCGCAATCACCGAGGCGCGCGCCATCAGCCAGCCACCGGCAACGATGCCGAAGAGCTTCAGGTAGGGCACGGCACCGGCAGAGGCGGCCTTGATGTCCGGTTTGAAGGTGGCGACGATGTAGGCCATCGCGGCTTCCAGCGCGTTGATGCCTTCTTCCAGCATTTTGTGGATGCGGGCAAAGTGCGGCTCTTTGCAGGCGGCAACTTCTTGCAGCGTCTGGCGCATCTGGGCAAGCACGGCTTTGACCGTCTCGCCGCCATCGCGGGCGGTTTTGCGACCAATCAGGTCGTTGGCCTGAATGCCGGTGGTGCCTTCGTAGATGGTGGTGATGCGCGCATCGCGCAGGTATTGCGCCGCGCCGGTCTCTTCAATAAAGCCCATGCCGCCGTGCACCTGCACGCCTGCGGAGGCCAGTTCGATGCCGTTTTCGGTCAGCCAGCCTTTGACCACGGGGGTCATCAGTTCGACAAACGCCTGATTTTCGGCACGGACTTTTTCGTCCGGCGAGCAGTGGGCGCGGTCGGTGGCGGCGGCAACGGTGTAGGCCAGCGCACGCATGGCTTCGGTTTGCGCGCGGATGGACAGCAACATGCGACGCACGTCCGGGAAGCGGATGATGGGCACTTTCGGACCACCACGCACGCCCGGCTCGGCACCCTGAATGCGCTCGCGGGCGTATTCGGTGGCTTTCTGGTAGGCGCGCTCGGAAATGCCCAGACCTTCCATGCCGACGGCAAAACGGGCTTCGTTCATCATGATGAACATGTATTCCAGACCACGGTTCAGCTCGCCAAGCAGCTCGCCAACCGCGCCACCATTGTCGCCAAAGGCCAGCACGGCGGTGGGGCTGCCGTGGATGCCCAGTTTGTGCTCGATGGAGACGCAGTGCACGTCGTTGCGCTTGCCAGGGGTGCCGTCTTCGTTGAGCAGGAACTTGGGCACGACAAACAGCGAAATGCCTTTCACGCCTTCGGGCGCATCGGGCAGGCGCGCCAGCACGAGGTGGATGATGTTGTCGGTCAGGTCATGCTCGCCATAGGTGATGAAGATTTTCTGACCGAAGATTTTGTAGGTACCATCCGGCTGCGGTTCGGCGCGGGTGCGCACGGCGGCCAGATCGGAACCGGCGTTCGGTTCGGTCAGGTTCATCGTGCCCGTCCATTCGCCACTCACCATTTTCGGCAGGAATTTGTTTTTCTGCTCGTCGTTGCCGGAGATCATCAACGCTTCAATGGCACCCGCAGTCAGCATCGGGCACAGGGCGAAGGCCATGTTGGCAGATTTCCACATTTCCATGACCGCCGTGGCCAGCAGCTTGGGCAGACCTTGACCGCCATATTCCGGGTCGCACGAGAAAGCGTTCCAGCCGCCTTCGACGAACTGATTGTAGGCATTCTTCCAGCCCGGCGAAGTCGTGACCTCGCCGTTGTTCCAGCGCGCGCCATCGGTGTCACCCACGCGGTTGAGCGGCGAGAGGACTTCCGAGGCAAACTTGCCCGCTTCTTCCAGAATGGCTTCGGCAGTGTCCATCGTGGCATCTTCGCAGCCCGGCAGTTTGCTGATTTCTTCCAGACCAGCAATCTCTTGCAGGACAAACTTGATGTCACTCATCGGTGCTACATATTCACTCATGGCATTCCCTCCAGGGTTGAAAAAAACAAGACAGGCAGCTATTTGCCCACAAGATAACGCTGGTCGTCAAAGGCAAGCACCCAGTCGGGCTTGTAGACGACCAGCAGGGTAATCAGTGCGCCGCTCAGCCATGCTTCGGCAAAACCAAGCAGCAGAAAATACGGCAGATATTCGCTGGTCAGCGTAGAAAATTCATAGGCACCCACGCCCGCCAGAAGCAGCGAAGCTAACAGCCCTTCCAGCATGACGATTAGCGCGGAACCGAAAAACGAAAGAATAAAAATGAATATGAAAAAATGCGCAGGCAGGTAACGCTCTACCAGCCGACGCAGCGCATGGGACAACACGATGGGTATCAGCCCCATGAGCAGGAAATTGACCGGCACGGCTTGCCATTCCAGCGCGCCGCCCACCGCAATCAGCACCAGCGCCAGCGCAAACGCATACAGCGCCAGCGGCGCACCCAGCGCCAGCGTGGCAGCCATGGCACCGAGCAGATGCAGGTTCAGCCCGGGCTTGACACCGGCATTCAGGCTCCATGCCAGCGCCAGCACCAGCGAGAAGGCAAACAGCAAATTGCACTGCAAGTTGCCGCTGCGCAGTCGCCGCCAGGGAAGATGCGGCCATGCCAGACGCAACGCGCCCAGCATGGCCAGCAAGGTCAGCCAGTGTGCAAGCGGCGGCAGCAGGGCAGCAGGCAGATTCATGTTGGTCGTCCCTTCGTTTCTCTGCGTTGCTGCTCCACCTTGCCTTGCGCCTTACACGGCAGCCGTCAGTTCCGGAACGGCGTCTTTCAGATCCGCCACCAGACCGTAGTCCGCCACCTGGAAGATGGGGGCGTCCGGGTCTTTGTTGATGGCGACGATGACGCGCGAATCCTTCATGCCGGCCAGGTGCTGGATGGCACCCGAAATGCCCACCGCGATGTAGAGCTGCGGCGCGACAATCTTGCCGGTTTGCCCGACTTGATAGTCGTTCGGCACATAGCCCGCGTCCACCGCCGCACGCGAAGCGCCCAGCGCAGCGCCGAGCTTGTCGGCCAGCGGTTCGAGCAGTTGCTTGTAGGTCTCGCCGCTGCCCATGCCGCGACCACCGGAGACGATGATTTTGGCAGAGCCGAGTTCGGGACGCTCAGACTTGGTCAGCTCGCGGCTCACCAGCGTGGCGCGACCCGTGCAGCTACCCGCGTCGACGTTTTCCACCGCCGCGCTGCCACCAGTGGCGGCAACCGCTTCAAAGGCCGTGGCGCGCACGGTGATGACCTTGACGGCATCGCTGCTTTGCACCGTCGCCAGCACGCCACCGGCGTAAATCGGGCGCACGAAGGTGTCCGCCGATTCGACGCCGACGATGTCGCTGACCTGCGCCACATCCAGCAGGGCAGCAACGCGCGGCAGGATGTTTTTGCCGCTGGCGCTGGCCGGGGCGAGGATGTGCGAATAGCCGGAAGCATTGGCGACGATGACCGCCGCGACGTTTTCCGCCGTTTGCGCATCCAGGTGGGCAGCATCGGCTACGCGCACCTTGGCGACACCGGCGATGGCAGCGGCAGCTTGCGCCGCAGCCGCGCAGCCGGAACCTGCGACGAGGACGTGAATCTCGCCACCAATCTTGGCGGCAGCGGCAACGGTGTTGAGCGTAGCCGGCTTGATGGTTTGGTTATCGTGTTCAGCCAGAATCAGGATTGCCATATCAGATCACCTTTGCTTCGTTTTTCAGTTTCGCGACCAGTTCGGCCACATCCGCCACGATGACGCCAGCGCTGCGCGCGGGCGGCTCGCCAACCTTCAAGGTTTTCAGGCGCGGCGCAATATCCACGCCCATGCCGTCGGCCTTGATGGTTTCCAGCGGCTTTTTCTTGGCTTTCATGATGTTGGGCAGCGAGGCAAAACGCGGCTCGTTCAAACGCAGGTCGGTGGTAATCACCGCCGGCAGGGTGATGGCCAGCGTTTCCATGCCGCCGTCGATTTCGCGGCTGACCTGCACCTTGTCGCCTTCGAGTTTGATTTCCGAGGCGAACGTGGCTTGCGACCAGCCCAGCAGCGCAGAGAGCATCTGCCCGGCCTGGTTGGAATCGTCGTCAATGGCCTGCTTGCCGCAGATCACCATGTCGGGCGTTTCCTTGTCGCACACCGCTTTGAGCAGTTTGGCGACCGCCAGCGGTTGCAGTTCGGCATCGCTTTCGATGAGGATGGCGCGGTCTGCACCCATCGCCATGGCCTGACGCAGGATGTCCTGGCAGGCGGCGATGCCGCAACTGACGACCACCACTTCTTCGGCGCTGCCCGCTTCTTTCAGGCGCACCGCCGCTTCCACGGCGATTTCGTCAAACGGGTTCATGCTCATCTTGACGTTGGCGGTTTCCACGCCGCTGCCGTCAGCCTTGACGCGCACTTTGACGTTGTAGTCAACGACGCGCTTGATCGGTACCAGTACTTTTTTCAATGCGTTCTCCTTTCTTGTGGACGGGGTAAAAAATGACGCTGTACGCCAGAACCTGCATTGTATCCAGCACGCCCCGCCCGCCAGCAGCAAACGGGGCGAACTTTTGAGTTATGGCAAAGTTTTGCCCGTATCAGTACAAACCCTGCGCCAGCATGGCATCTGCTACCTTGACGAAACCGGCAATGTTGGCACCGACAACGTAGTTGACGTGGCCTTTTTCTTCCTCGCCATAGCGCACGCAGTTGGCGTGAATGTCGCGCATGATGCGGTGCAGTTGCTGGTCGACGGCCTCGGCGTCCCAGAAGACGCGCTGCGCGCTTTGCGCCATTTCCAGACCGGAAACCGCCACGCCGCCAGCGTTGCTGGCCTTGCCGGGGGCGTAGAGAATGCGCGCTTCGGTGAAGACGTTGACGGCTTCCAGCGTGCTGGGCATGTTGGCGCCTTCGGCCACGCACTGCACGCCGTTTTTCACCAGCGTGCGGGCATCATCACCGTTCAGTTCGTTTTGCGTCGCACACGGCAGCGCGATGTCGCAGGTCAGATGCCACGGCGTTTTGCCCGGCAGGAAGGTCAGCCCGCGTTCGTTGGCGAAGGTGGAAAGACGCTCGCGGCGCTCGTTCTTCAGTTCCATCATGGCGGCGAGCAGTTCCGGCGTGAAGCCTTCGGGGACGACCAAGGTGCCGTTGGAGTCGGAAGCGCTGATGACTTTCGCGCCCAGTTGCAGCGCTTTTTCGATGGCAAACTGCGCCACGTTGCCCGAGCCGGACACCGTCACCGTCTTGCCGGAGAGGTCTTGCCCTTTGGTGGCGAGCATTTCCTGCGCAAAATAGACCACACCATAACCGGTGGCTTCGGGGCGAATCAGGCTGCCGCCGAAGGAAAGACCGCGACCGGTAAACACACAGTCGGCACGGTTGGAGAGTTTTTTCATCATCCCGGCCATGAAGCCGACTTCGCGCCCGCCCACGCCGATGTCGCCTGCCGGCACGTCGGTATCGGCGCCGAGGTGACGATAGAGTTCAATCATCAGCGCTTGGCAAAAGCGCATGACTTCGTTATCCGAACGGCCTTTCGGGTCGAAATCCGAACCGCCCTTGCCCGCGCCCATGGGCAGCGTGGTGAGTGCATTTTTGAAGGTTTGCTCGAATGCAAGGAATTTGAGAATGGAAAGATTCACCGAGGGGTGAAAGCGCATCCCGCCCTTGAAGGGGCCGATGGCGCTGCTGTGCTGGATGCGGAAAGCACGGTTGACGTGCGTTTTGCCGGCGTCATCGAGCCAGGACACACGGAATTGAATGACTCGTTCCGGCTCCACCAGGCGGCGCATCAAGCCTTCGTCTGCATATTTCGGCGTGCGGCTGGCGAACGGCCAGATGCTTTCCAGCACTTCCTGCACGGCTTGCAGAAATTCGGGTTGATGCGGGTCGCGCGCGCGGACGTGATCCAGAAACGAGTCTAGCGAGGGCAGTTTGGGCATAATTTTTCTCCATAAAAGCGCCCGTTTGAGGCTGTGCGCACGGGCGGTTGATCAAAAAAAATGAAACAGGGCACGCGCGCAGCCGCCCGGCACATGGCGCTGCGCGCGAAGGCATTCGGGTTATTTGCCCGAGGCGTTGGCAACGCCGCTGAGGATTTCCTGACGGGCTTCTTCCAGCGTGCCCCAGCCGAGAATCTTCACCCACTTGCCGGGTTCGAGGTCTTTGTAGTGCTCGAAGAAGTGCTCGGTCTGTTTGAGCAGCAGCGGCGGCAGGTCGTCTGTGCTGCTAACGTTTTCGTACAGCGGCGTGAGCTTGGCAACCGGCACGGCGATGACTTTCGCATCCATGCCCGATTCATCTTCCATCTTCAGCACGCCCACCGGACGGCAGCGAATCACCACGCCCGGCGGCAACGGAAACGGCGTGACCACCAGCACGTCGACCGGGTCGCCATCGCCAGCGATGGTTTGCGGCACGTAGCCGTAGTTCATCGGATAGCGCATCGTGGTGCCCATGAAGCGGTCGACGAAAATCGCGCCGCTGTCTTTGTCCACTTCAAATTTGATCGGTTCGCCCTGGGCGGAAATTTCGATGACGACGTTGATGTCGTTGGGCACATCCTTGCCGCTGGTGATGCTGTTGTAACTCATGCTGTTCCCTTGCAAAAGGTTGAAATCGTTTCTTGCGCCGCGCATTTACGCGGCAACCCCGCAGTCTAGCACGAGCAGCTTATAACGCTTAGCGCGCGAGCGGAAAACGCCCGATGCGCTCCGCCTCGCGCGCACGCTCACGCCAGTTTTCGGCATAGCGCGCAGCCAGCGCGCAGTGCTGGCGGACAATCAGCAGGTTCTCGGCGTTGCGGTGCTGCGCCGCCCAGGTGAAGTTGTACGACCCCGTCGCCACCGCACACAAGCCGCCGGGCGCGGCATCGACCACCATCACCTTGTCGTGCGCCGCAGCAAAAGCGGAAACCGCATAGAGCGTCACGCCTTCATCCAGCAAACGCTGCACGGCGGCGTTGCCGCGCTGGTGCATTTTTGCGTCCAGCAAAATTTCCACCGCCACGCCACGGCGCTTGGCGGCAATCAAGGCGTCTGCCAGCGGCTTGCTGGTGAACACATAGGCTTGCACGGCAATGCGGCTTCGCGCCTGGGCAATCAGTTCGACCAGCGCCGCCTGCGGGTCTTCTTGCGGCGCAAAGACGGCGGTCACATCGCCTTCGGCAGCAAAACGACTGGCCGCCTGCGCGGGCGCGATGGCTGCCGCAAACAGACACAGGACGGACAAGGCGGCGCGGATGTTCATGTTTTTTTGCGTTCCCAGACGGCGGCAAAAAAACCGTCCGTGCCGTGCTCGTGCGGCAGCAGGCGCAGGCGCTCGCCGCAGGTCAGCGCGATGTCCTGACGGGCGAGTATTTCCTGCGCGTTTAACGGCACAAATTCCGGATGCGCGGCGGCAAAGGCATCCGCCACCGCGTCGTTTTCCTGCACCAGCAAACTGCACGTGGCATAGACCAGCCGCCCGCCCGGCGCGACCAGTTTGGCGGCGGCAGCGAGAATATCGCCCTGCGTCGCACTCAACCGCGCGACACTCTCCGGCGTCTGCCGCCATTTCAAATCCGGATTGCGGCGCAGCGTGCCCAGCCCGCTGCATGGTGCGTCGACCAGCACGCGCGCCATCTTGCCCGCCAGCCGTTTCAGGCGGGCGTCGCGCTCGTGCGCAATCAGCATCGGATGCACGTTGGAAAGACCGGCGCGCGCCGCGCGCGGGCGCAGTTTTTCCAGACGGCGCTCGGAGATGTCGAAAGCGTACAGCCGCCCCGTAGAGCGCATCATCGCGCCCAGATGCAGCGTTTTGCCGCCCGCACCGGCGCAAAAATCGCACACCGCCTCGCCGCGCTGCGCTGAGAGCAAATGCCCCAACAACTGGCTGCCCGCATCCTGCACTTCGATTTTCCCCGCCAGAAACAGCGGATGCTTTTGCAACGCAGGCTTGCCTTCCAGCCGCAGCGCCTGCGGCGCCAAGGGCGCGGGTTCGCAGCCGATGCCTTCGGCGCGAAGCTGCGCGGCAACCGCCGCCACGTCTGCGTGCAAAGTGTTGACGCGCACATCCAGCGGCGCCGGACAATTCAGCGCGCGCGCAAGTTGCAGCACCGCCTCTTCACTGCCCCACTGGGCAAGCAGCGTTTCACTCAACCAGTCCGGCAATTCCGCGCGTTCGGCCAGCGTGCCGCCATCGAGCGAAGCGGCTTTCACCTGCGCAATCCATTCGCGCTCAATGCTGCGCGTGTGCGCTTCAAAGCGTTGCAAATTCCAGCCGCCAAAGCGCGCCAGCCACGCCAGCAACAAGGCGCGCGGGCTGGCATCGTCCCCTGCCAGACGGCGCACGCTGCGCAAGCGGCGCAGCAGGTCAAAGACCGTCTCGGCGATAAAGGCACGGTCGCGCGCGCCCAATTGCCGGTGTTCGCGGAAATGGCGCGACAGCAGCGCATCCGCCGGTGCCGCAAAGCGCAGCACCTCGCCCAGCACGATAGTGGTGTGTTGCAGCACATCCAGCGGCGCATCATGGCGCGCGCCGCGCCGCCCGCCCGCCTTGCGCGCGCCTTTCATGGCGCATTCTCCGCCGGTGCGCCCTCTTGCGCCGACGCAGCTTCTTCCGGCACGCCGTCGCGCTGCGCTTCAAAGCGGGCCAGGCTCTCCGCAGTAATCTGCTGGTCGAGGGTCAGCCCCTTGTCGTCGACCATCAAAATGCGCAACGGCATCCACCACAGCGTCTCATCCAGCCACATCTCCAGCGTCAGCTTGCCGTTGGTCGCGCGCATCGTCACCAGATGCGCGGCGCGCTCGCTGCCACGGATGCTCGCCCGGGTCTTTCCCTTGTCTTCGACGGCAACGGTATACACGCGGCGGTTGGTCACCACGTTCATCTGCGTCGGCATCGGCTTGCCGCCGCCCTTGACCTGCATCACCCAATGCCAGATGGACAGTACATCCTGCGTGCCCGCCTCAATCGGGTACGCCGTCGTGCGCTGTTTGCGGGTAATCTGCACCTCGTTGTGCGCCCAGTCAAAATGCGCGCGCTGGTCCTGGCGGCGGGTTTGCAGCACCGCAAACTCTTCCGGCACCAACCCGTCCGCGCCCTGCACACCGCTGCTTTGCTGCGTATATTCAAAATGGTAAATCGCATCCAGCAAGCCCGCCGTCTGCACCGCCAGCGCCATCTGATAGCGCCCGTCCGCATATTGCCAGGCATGTTCCGCGCGCCCGATGCGCCCCCTGTCCTCGCCGTGCATCAAATCGTATTCCAGCCGCCCCTGTTGCGGAAAACCCGCCAACAACGCCGCCTGCGCACACAGCGGCGAAAAGAGCGCAATCCACGCCACGCACAGCGCAGCACACAATCGATTCGTCATAAGCAACCTTTCCGGGAAACCAGCGAGCGATTGTACTTTTTTTCCACCGCCGCCTTAACCCGGCAAGCCATCACGCGCGCAGCGGCGGCGCCAGCAGCGCCGCATCCGCCGCAGCCAGCCGGTCGGCTTGCCACTGCACGCGCCCCGTCGCCACATCCAGCCGCACCTCGCCGCGCACGCAGGCCGCCAGCGCCTGCGGGTACAAACGATGCTCCTGCGCCAGCACGCGCGCAGCCAGCGCATCTTCATCGTCATCGGGCAACACGGGCACGGCAGCCTGCATGATGGGCGGGCCGCCGTCGAGTTCAGGGGTGACAAAATGCACCGTCGCCCCATGCAGGCACACGCCCGCTGCCAGCGCGCGGGCGTGCGTATCCAGCCCCGGGAACGCGGGCAGCAGCGAAGGGTGAATGTTCAGCAGCCGCCCAGCGTAGTGTTCCACAAAGCCCGCCGTCAACACGCGCATAAAGCCGGCGAGCACCACCCAGTCCGGCGCGAAGCGGTCAATCGCCTGCGCCAGCGCCGCATCAAACGCCTCGCGGGACGGAAAATCGCGATGCGCCACCACGTCCGTGGCAATGCCTTGCGCCCGCGCAAAATCCAGCCCCGCCGCATCCGCGCGGTTGCTGATGACCGCACGCACCTGCGCCCCTGCGGGACACGCGCGCACCAGCGCCTCCATATTGCTGCCGCGACCAGAAATCAGAATGACGACGGATTGCATGACGCTGCCTCGCTGCGCACAAGAAAGCGGCAGATGATACACGACCCCCACGCTCACGCCAGCCCGCTTCGCGGTCTGTCATTCGCTTCCACGTCGCCGCTAAAGCGGCTTCCGGCACCAAAGGGCGAAGCGATGCTTCGCCTTTCGCCTCCGTCCCCCCGAGGGGGGCGAGTGCCCGGCTTTGGGCGGCCATGCGGCGCGCACTAAATGACCCGCGCCCCGCGCCGCACGCAGCGCCCAATCTTACCCGCCACCACTCCAAAACCAACAACCATGACACGCAACGATCTCGCTCGGCATCGTTGCTCGCGGGCGCGGGTACAATTTGCCGTCACGTTTTGATTGTTGTGGGCAGAGCCATGAAACACGCCTGGTTTGTTACCGGCACGGATACGGAAGTGGGCAAGACCTTTGCCAGTTGCGCGCTGCGTTTGCCGTGATGCGGTTGAAAATGTCAGCGTGTCCGAGACATTCCTGGCTCAATACTTATCCCGGCCAGGTTGCGGAAATGTCGTATTCGAAAAGTGCTTTGTTGCAGTTGCGCTTGCGTATGATTGTTGTAGCAGTGTTTTTGTATCCGAGCATCTGCATGGAGGCAATCAGAAGCGCGGGGGTGTCGACCATGTTTCCGAAGAAGCTGGAATTGCCGACGATGTAGTGTAGTTCTGCGCCCGCTTCCAGTGCG
>JAFZMK010000177.1 GCA_017553285.1 Rhodocyclaceae bacterium | reverse complement strand
CTTGCAGGCTACACGTTTTCCGCGCTCTTGCGCCAATGTGAGCGTGCCCGCTCGGACTACATCAACGACATGCTCCAGTGGGAAGACCGATTCCGCGCCCGCGTGAGCGGGGACGATTATTGCCAGTCCGTCTGGGTCAAAACCGCACTCAAAGACCTGGAAAACAGCATCTTGGACAACGCAAAAATCGTCGCCGTTGCCGACTGGCTGCGGCACAACACAACACCAACCAACGACGAAGAGGAGACAGCAAATGTATGACGCAGCAACAGTCACCGCCGTCGCAACAGACGGCAGCCACTACTGTGAGTTTTGCGGGAAGGTAATCCGGGAAGGTGAGCGATTCCAATTCTCCGCAGCCTTGGACGATGGCGAGTTTTGCACGCAGTACCTGTGCCAAGTCTGCGGGCGGATGTGGGACGAAGCATCACGCGAAGCCGACGGCGAACCGGTGACGGAATACGACGTAATCGAAAACCTGTGCGACGAATACTGCAACGCCTGTACGCATGAATGCCCTCCGCCCGAGAAAATGCGCGTAAAAAGCCAATGCCCCATCATCCGCGCGCATTATGGCGAGGCAGAAGACAGGAAAAAGAATTACGGATATTGGTACGGCGAGGAAGACGAACCACGCAACGTTGTTGCAGGCTTTGAAACGCGCGAAGGCGCTGCAAGATACGCAAAAATTGATGCAGACGAGCACTCCGGCGAAGCCTGCTACACGGCGCGCATGGCATCGCCCGATGAATGGCTTGACCCTATATATGTCGGACTTCAGGCAGAAAACTCGCTGCGCGAGGCAGTACATGAAGAAATTGACGAAACGGTCAAACCTGTTGTCAGGCTGTCTGACAAGGAACGGCATGTACTCGGCGATATGGTGCTCGCATTTTTCGCATCTCGCGGCAAGTTCAACGCATCTGCGGCCATGCCGTTTGACATTGAGGAACTGGATTCTTAACCCGCAATTTCGGGCAAAATATCATCATCTCCCATAAACACGCCGCCATCTATCATGAAAACAGCCGCCTACTGCCGCTTTTCCTCAAGCCACCAACGGGAAACCAGCATCCGTGACCAGTATCGCAATATCGAGCAATATTGCGCCCGTCTCGGCTGGCCGTCCCCCGTGCTCTATCAGGATCAGGGCATCTCTGGCGCGCGGCATGACCGCCCCGGCTATCAAGCCATGCTTGCTGCCGCCCAAGCGCGGATGTTCGATGTGCTGCTCGTCGACGATCTGTCTCGCCTGTCTCGTGACCATATCGAATCCGCGCAAATCATCCGCCAGTTAAAGTTTTCCGGCATCCGCATCATTGGCGTGAGCGACGGCACCGACACCGCCCGCGACAGCTACAAGCTGGAAACCGGCCTGCGCGGTCTCATGGCTGAATACTACCTGGACGACCTGCGCCAAAAGGTGCATCGCGGGCTGACCGGGCAAGCACTCGCGGGCTATTCCGCAGGCGGCCTGCCCTACGGATACGAGAGCATCAGCGACGGCAAAGGCTTCAAAAGGCGTATTGTTGAAGAGCAAGCCCACTGGGTGCGCTACATTTTCCGGCGCTTCGCCGAAGGCGCGAGCGTGCGCACCATTGCCGACGAACTGAACCGCAAAGGCGTGCCCACCCGTCGCGGCAACACCTGGACGCATACCGCACTGTATCCCGATGCCAAGATGATCGGCATCCTCGGCAATCCCATCTATCACGGTCAGCAAATCTGGAACCGCACCCGGTGGCTCAAAGACCCCATGACCGGCAAGCGCCGTCGCATCATCCGTCCGCGCGAAGACTGGATCATCACCGAAGCGCCCGAACTCAAGATTGTGGATGATGCGCTATGGGAAGCGGTGCAGGCACGCATCCGTGCCCGACGCGAGATCACGGCGCAACGCAAAAAGGCCGGCAAAAATTCTGGCGGACGCCCCAACAAATACCTCTTCAGCGGGCTGCTCAAATGTGGCATCTGCGGCGGCGCATACACCCTGCAAGGCTCTCACTACTACGGCTGCTCGACACGCAAGAACCGGGGCACGAGCGTTTGCCCCAACACCTACACCGTCAAAAAATCGACTGTTGAAAATGTCCTGCTTGCCGACGTGCGCGAAGCGCTGCTCTCGGAAGAAGCGTTCCGTAAATTTGAATCCCAACTCAACGAAGCCCTCAACAGCTACGCCCCGGACACCAAGCTCATCAAGCGCCGCATCCAGCAAGCGAAGCGGGAACGGGACAACCTCATAAAGGCCATCAAGTCAGGCATCATCACGCCCAGCACAAAAGACGCACTGGCAGATGCGGAAGCGCGTCTCGACGAAGCGCAAGCCGAACTGCAAGCCGCCGAACAGCCGGTCATGACGATCCCGCGCGCGCGTGAAATCTACAACGACCTGGTGGCGCACCTGGAAGCGGCTGACGAACATGTTGATCATGTCCGCGAAGCCCTGCGCCGCATCCTGGGCGAAATCCGCCTCATCCCTGAGAACGGCGCGCTGACCGCAGAAATGAATAGCGCCGGATTGTCCGGCGCTATCTACAAAACGTTGGTTGCGGGAAAAGGATTCGAACCAATGACCTTCGGGTTATGAGCCCGACGCGCTACCAGACTGCGCTATCCCGCGGGCGCGCATTATACCGATTTGCGAGGCGCTGGCAAGCGCAAAATGCGCCAGCGCACAAAACGCCGGATGCGGGCGGTTTTATACGGCGGTCTCGCCGGTCTCGCCAGTGCGGATGCGGATGACTTGCTCGACGGGGGTGACGAAAATTTTGCCGTCGCCAATCTTGCCGGTGTGCGCGGCGCGGATGATGGCCTCAATCGCCTGGTCGACAATGTCGTCTGCCAGTACGATTTCAATCTTGATTTTGGGCAGGAAGTCGACGACGTATTCGGCGCCCCGGTAAATTTCCGAGTGCCCTTTCTGGCGCCCGAAGCCTTTGACTTCGGTCACCGTCAGACCGTTGATGCCGACTTCCGAGAGGGCTTCGCGCACTTCGTCGAGTTTGAAGGGTTTGACGATGGCTTCGATTTTTTTCATGGTCACGGCTCTCCTTGTTGTTTTGAATCTTACAGCGTGTACAGACCGGGTGCGGTAATCGGAAAACGCCAGTCGCGCCCGAACGAGCGCGTGCTCACCCTCGGACCGGGCGGGGCTTGGCGGCGTTTGTATTCGGCGCGGCGCAGCAGACGGGCGACGCGGTTGACTTCGGCGGCGGGCAGGCCGTCGGCAATCAGGCTCTCGGGCGCTTGCCTGCGTTCAATCAGGCCGACGAGGATGGTATCCAGCAGGCTGTAGGGCGGCAGCGAGTCTTCGTCTTTCTGGTCGGGGCGCAGTTCGGCAGAAGGCGGGCGCAGCAGGATGTTTTCGGGGATGCGCTCGCCGTTGCGGTTGATCCAGTGCGCCAGCGCGAAGACCTGGGTTTTGTAGACATCTTTGAGCAGGGCAAAACCACCGGCCATGTCGCCATAGAGCGTGGCGTAGCCGGTGGCCATTTCGCTTTTGTTGCCGGTGGTGAGCACCATGGCGCCGTGTTTGTTGGATAGCGCCATGAGAATCATGCCGCGAATGCGGCTCTGGATGTTTTCTTCTGCGGCGTCGACCGGCAGCCCGGCAAAGTCGGCTGCCAGCATGTGTTCAAAGACGCGCATCGCCGGTTCGATGGGAATTTCGTTGTAGCGCACGCCCAGATTGCGCGCCAGCGCGCGCGAATCTTCCAGACTCATGCGCGCGGTGTAGGGCGAGGCCATCATCACCGCGCGCACATGTTCGGCACCCAGTGCGTCGACGGCCAATGTGAGCGTGAGCGCCGAATCAATGCCGCCCGACAAGCCCACCAGCACGCCGGGAAAGCCGTTTTTCTTCACATAGTCGCGCACCGCCAGCGTCAGCGCCGCGTGCAGCAGCGCCATGGGCGAGTCGTCCGTCTGCACCGAGGGCGACACGGGGCGCATTCGCCCGCCGGAAAACAGCACGCAGCCCATGCTTTCGGCAAACGCCGCGCCTTCCCAGACGACGCGCCCGTCGGCATCAAGCACAAACGAACGTCCGTCAAACAGCAATTCATCCTGCCCGCCCACGAGGTTGCAAAAGATGACGGGGCGTTGCAGCGCACGCGCGTGCCCGCGCAGCACGGCCTGGCGCTGCGGGTGTTTTTCCGTATCGAAAGGCGAGGCGTTGAGGCTGATGGTCAAATCTGCCGATTGCATCATCAGCACGTGCCCCGGTGCCCAGAGGTCTTCGCAGATGGCCAGCGCGATGCGCAGCCCGGCAAATTCAAACACGCTGTCGCCATCGCCCGGCACGAAGTGGCGCGCTTCGTCAAAAACGCCGTAATTGGGCAGCATCCGCTTGCGGTAATGGGCGATGCGCCGCCCTTCGTGAAAGACGCTGGCGGCGTTGTACAAACAGCCCTCTTCGCGCTCTACGTGCCCGAGCACCAGCGCCACGTCGTCGCACTGCGCCTGAATCTGCGCCAGCGCCGCTTCGTGGCTGACGTGAAAATCCGGCTGTTCCAGCCAGTCTTCGGGCGGATAGCCGCACAGCGCCAGTTCCGGGGTGACCAGCATCTGCGCGCCCATTGCCCGCGCTTCTGCCAGCGCATCGCGCAGGCGGCGCAGATTGCCCGCCACATCGCCCACCGTGAAATTGCCCTGCACCAGCGCGACTTTCAAACCATGCTTCATGTCGATAACACATCCTGACAACCGGAACCGGGGCGGCATTTGCCATGCCTTGCCCGCCTGACGGCGAGTATACCCAAAGCCGCCCCGCTCTTCGCGCGACGGGCGCGGCAAAAGCGCTTAGTCCAGCGTCTGCTGCCAGGCTACGTCGCCCTCTCCTGCCTGATGGTTCAGGTAGCGCGCCAGCACGAAGAGCAAATCGGAAAGCCGGTTCATATACTGGCGCGACACGGCATCGACCGCCTCTGCCGCCGCCAGCGCCACCAGCGCGCGTTCGGCGCGGCGGCATACCGTGCGCGCCTGATGCGCCAGCGCTGCCGCGCGCGTGCCGCCGGGCAGGATGAAGCACTTCAGGCGGGGCAATTGCGCGTCCATACGTTCGATTTCCGCTTCCAGCCACGCCACCCGCGCCGCCTCCAGCCCGGGGGCACCGGGCACGCACACTTGCCCGCCGAGGCTGAACAAATCGTGCTGCACGCGCGTGAGCATCGCGCGCGCCTCTTCGGGCAGCGCTTCGCACGCCAGCACGCCCAGCGCCGCGTTGGTCTCATCCACTTCGCCCAGCGCGCCAATGCGCAGGCTGTTTTTTACCGTGCGCGTCCCATCGCCCAAGCCCGTGCTGCCATCGTCGCCACGGCGGGTGGAAATGCGCGAAGCGCGTTTTGCCATTCTGGTTCTCCTCGCGAATCGGCGCGTTTGCGCGCGCGTTGGTCAGCCCGCCGCCAATTGCGGCAGCGCGTTCAGCGTCACTTCCCTGTCCAGCGCTTCCAGCGCCTCGTCCAGCGCGCTGCGGTCTTCTTCAGCGCGCAGGCGCGCGCCTTCGTTGGAGCGCAAAAAATCCAGCGCCGCCACCGCTGGCGCGTGTTTTTTCAGCGACGCTTGCCAAATCCACAATTCGCCCTCGCGGTCTGCCGGCACGTCAGAAATCATCCCTTCCTCATCGGGCACCTTGCCGCCATCCAGCCCGCCCAGACGCAGCCGCCCGCGCCAGTACAGCGCTTCGGCGCACGACTGGTCGGAAGCCTTGCGCAACCAGTACAGCGCGCGCTTGATGTCGCCGCCTTCCAGAAACGCCAGCGCCACTTCGCACTGTGCGTCCACATCGCCCGCCTCGGCGGCTTCCAGCCACGGATAGCACGCCATCGGCAAACCCGCACCCGCCACCGCCAGCACGTCCGAGAGCACCACCCGCGTCTGGCTGCCCGCGCTGTTGGGCGCGGTGCGCACGCTGTTATCGGCAATGCGCCGCCACAGCGTGCGCCGACTCATCCCGCCCAACGCCTCGGCGGTGTTCAGGGTCACCAGCAAATTTTCTTCCATCGCTTTTTCTCCGTGCTGTGGACGACGTGTTCGCCGTAAGTATACCGATGCCGGTGCTCACCTGCCTGTGTCCGCATAAGACGAAGCGGGCTGGCGCGAACGTGGGGGTCGTATACGCCCGCCGCCGAGCCGCCTCAAGGACGGAGGCGGAAAAGCGAAGCACCGCTTCGCCCGCCGGAGTCGGAGCCGCGCAGCGGCGACGTGGAGGGGCGCAGCCCCCTCGGGGGGCAGTGAGTGACAGACGCGCGCAGCGCGGCTGGCGCGAACGTGGGGGGCCATTGTATCAACCGTAGCGCCCGGTCACGTAATCCTCGGTCTTCTGGCTGCGCGGGCGGGTGAAGATTTCGGTGGTGTCGTTGATTTCCACCAGATCGCCCATGTGGAAAAACGCGGTGCGGTTTGAGATGCGGGCGGCCTGCTGCATGTTGTGGGTGACGACCACGATGGTGTAGGTGGCGGAGAGTTCGGAAATCAG